>ONFK01000123.1 GCA_900317065.1 uncultured Bacteroidales bacterium | reverse complement strand
CTACACAATCTTTAAAGAAAACAGCGGCAACTACGCCGAAGCCGCCGAAATCTACGAAGACCTCTACAACATCTCCGCCCTCTACAACCGCAGCGAAGGGAAGATGCTGAGTTACAATCTCGGATACTCCAACTATAACCTTGGCAAGTACGAAGCCGCCGCCCGCTGGCTTGATACCTACATCAACTCGGGAGACCCTTCCGTACGCAAGGACGCGCTCGTCCGCCGTTCGGACTGCGATTTCGCGCGACACAACTACAAGGCTGCGGTCGCATCCTACCAGCGCGTGCTGGACACCTACTACGACGTCAACGACATCTATCCATATTACCAGCAGGCCCTTGCGTACGGCCTGTCCGGAAACAAGAAGGAAAAGGTCAAGGTGCTTTCCCGCGTGACCGGCGCATCCGCCGACTCACCTCTGTACTCCGAGGCGATGTATGAACTCGGGCGCGCCTACATGGAAGTCGACGACAACCAGCAGGCGGTCAAGACCTTCGGCACCCTGCAGACGGCGACATCCGACAATACCTACGCCGCCCGCGCCCTGATCGGCCGCGGAATGGCGTTCAGGAACATGAAGAATTATGAGCAGGCCCTTTCCGAGTACAAGCAGGTGGTGGACCTTCTTCCCCAGAGCGAATATGCGGAGGAGGCCCTGATGGCCATCAATTCTATCTACCAGACCACCAGCCAGCCCGAGAAGTTCCTGGAGTACATGCAGTCCCGCAACCTCAGCGTGGGCAAGACCCCCAAGGAGCAGGAGAGCATCTATTTCAATACCGCAGAGCAGATCTACCTTTCCGGCGGTTATGACAGGGCCGTGACATCTTTCCAGAAGTACCTGCAGGATTATCCCCAGGGCGAGAAGAGGGGAGACGCCTGGTTCTATCTGGCTGATTCTTTCCGCGCCCTTTCGGAGAAGGAGAGGGCATGTGCGGCATACAAGATGGCGACCAAGGAGCTCAAGGAAGGATCGTTCGCCGAAACGGCCGCATACAACTACGCCAAGCTTTCTTTCGAACTCCAGCACTATGCCGACGCTTACGAGGGCTTCTGCATCCTGCAGGACATCGCGAAGATGGACGAGAACAAGGCCGCTGCGCGCCTGGGCAAGATGCGCTCCGCATATCAGGCGCACAACTTCGAAGATGCGATAAGCGCCGCGAGGGATCTCATCTCAAGCAATCCTTCCTCCGCGGAGCAGAGGGAGGGATGGTTCATCGAAGCGAAGTCGCTGCTTGCGACCAGCCACCGCGACGAGGCCTATCTCTTCTTCAAGAAACTCGCCGAGCAGCCCTCCACGCCCGAAGGTGCAGAATCCTATTACATGCTCGTCCGCGACCTCTGCGATTCAGGTGAATTCGCCAAACTCGAAGAAAAAGTGTACGATTTCGCATCGAAGTGCGGCGACCAGACCTACTGGCTTGCCAAGTGCTACATTGTGCTCGGCGACGGCTTCCGCGAGCAGGGCAAGACCGCCCAGGCGAAAGCCACCTGGGAGAGCATCCGCGACGGCTACACCGCTTTCGGCGAAGGGGATGACATAATCGAAACAGTTAACCAGAGACTTGCAAGTTTATGAAACACAATATAATAATCGCTGCATTGGCATTGGCCTGCACCATCCCGGCCTTTTCCCAGAACCTGAATCCGCAGGTTCAGGTAACCAACGACTACAAGGCTGAACTCGGAAAGGCAGGCAAGCAGAGCGTGCCACTGGAAATTCCGGATTCGCTCAACAGCTTCCGTACGTCGGTCAGTTACAATGTTTTCGCGACTCCCTACAAGGGCTCCTACGAATTCGTTCCCTACGAAATCAGCGTGACGCCTCAGAAGCCCGCTTCGGACTACAACAAGTTCTACCTCAAGGCGGGAGCCGGATATTCTCTCCGCCCCGAACTCAAGGCGGTATGGACTCCGGTCCGTTCCCTGTCGGGGAACACCTTGACTGTCTTCCAGGACCTCAACGGCTACATGGGCAATTACGGCACTCTCGACAGCCGCGACAGTTACAACGGATACGACATCTCCGAAAAATTCGGCCTGGAGGGGCGCTGGTTCGGCAGCTCTTTCTCGCTGGCCTACGGGCTTGACTATCAGGGGCTTTTCAACAAGGATTTCGCCGGCAAGTCCAATTTCAACGACTTTACGCTGCGCACCGCGATCCGTTCTTCCGAGGATTCCAAAATCCTTTACGACGTCGACCTTGCCGTGAGCCAGGCCTTCGACAAATACCTGAGCCAGACCGGAGTAAAGGCGTGCGGCGGATTCCTCCCCAACTGGATGCTGCCCTTCGACCTTCGCATCGATTTCAACCTTGAGACCGATATCTACGGCAATGATGTCTACGACAACGCATTCGTCGCCCAGATCGCCGCGAAGGCTCTCTTCGACTGGGATCCCATACGCCTTGCGGCAGGCGTCAGCATCAGTCCCGCAAGCGACATCCAGTGGCTCTATCCCGACGTCCGGCTGACGGCCGACCTCTTCGACAAGTCCATGCAGGTTTATGCGACGGTCAAGGGAGGCCAGTTCGTGCGCGGATACGCCGACCTCAAACTTGAGGACCACTGGTTCAATCCTGCCTACACCTCGAAGATCAAGCCCACGCTGGAAAGGCTGAACGCCTCGCTCGGGCTTCGCGGCAGCGCTCTCAAGTATCTCCAGTATGATGTACGGGGAGGATGGGCTTCCTACTCCGACGCGCCCCTGCGTTCCCTCACGGCTTCCGTATTCGCACCTCCCGTGCTCGACTGCGGAATCGCCTATGCCGACTACAACACTGTGTTCGCCGATGCCGATCTGCACTGGAAATCTCCGCGTTTCGCGCTCGACATTTCGGCGGGCTTCAAGCATACGAACATTGAACTCAACGACGATTATCTCGACCTTCCCGCATTCAGCGGCTCGCTCTCGGCGGTTTACAACTGGAATTCCAGGATCTTCGCAGGGATCGTCTGCACCGGACGCACGGAACAGTCCGCGCTCACGTGGTCCGTTCCCGGGTTTGCGGATCTGGGCGTCACGGGCGAGTACAGGTTCAACAATCGATTCGGGCTCTGGGCCAATGCCGGCAACCTTCTCTGCCACGAAATCGCGGTTTCTCCGCTGCACGTGCAGAAAGGCATATATTTCACCGGCGGCATACGTCTGAATTTGAGATAATTTACGTAAATTTGCATTCTTTTTCAAGAGAAATATAAGACATAACAGAGATATGATTGAACAGGAAGAGATGAAGGTGGCTGAAGAACAGTATTCAGCGAACAGTATTCAGGTACTCGAAGGGCTTGAGGCAGTACGCAAGCGCCCTTCCATGTACATCGGTGACATTTCCGAGAGGGGATTGCACCATCTCGTCTACGAGGTGGTGGACAACAGTATCGACGAAGCCATGGCCGGCTTCTGCGACACCATCGACGTGCAGATACTCGAGGATAATTCCATCCGTGTGGAAGACAATGGCCGAGGCATTCCCACCGGCATGCATCCCAAGGAACACCGCTCCGCCCTCGAAGTGGTGCTTACCGTGCTCCATGCAGGCGGCAAGTTCAGCAAGAACAACTACAAGGTTTCCGGCGGTCTGCACGGCGTCGGCGTTTCTTGCGTGAATGCCCTCTCCGACCTTCTCATAGCCGAAGTGCACCGCGAAGGCAAGATTTTCGTGCAGAAGTATTCCAAGGGCAAGCCCATCACCCCCGTGGAGGTCACGGGTGAATGCTCCGAGGACGAGCACGGAACCATCATCACCTTCCATCCGGACGCCACTATCTTTACCCAGACCACGGTCTACAAGTACGATACGCTCGCTGCGCGTCTGCGCGAACTCGCATACCTGAACAAGGGAATACGCATCCGCCTGACCGACAAGCGCTCCCTTGTCGAAGAATTCGTCCAGGACGAGAGCGGCGAGAGCAAGGCCACGGGAAGGCAGGTGTTCAAGTCTGAACTCTTCTATTCCGAAGAAGGTCTCAAGGAATTCATCGACTACCTCGATGCCGGCGCTTCCAAGCTGATTCCGGACCCCATCTGCGTATCTTCCGACAAGATCATCCCCATCGACATAGCCCTTCAGTACAACACCGGCTATTCCGAGAAGATATACTCCTACGTCAACAATATCAACACCATAGAAGGCGGTACTCACCTCCAGGGCTTCAAGATGGGCCTCAGCCGTTCCCTGAAGAACTACGCAGACAAGAACAAGCTTCTCGAGAAGGCCAAGGTCGAGCTCGCTCCCGAGGACTTCCGCGAAGGCCTCACCGCAGTGATCTCCGTCAAGGTCTCCGAACCCCAGTTTGAGGGACAGACCAAGACGAAACTCGGCAATACCGAGGTTACTTCCGCAGTGTCCCAGGCTACCGCCAGCGCAATGGATATCTACCTCGAGGAGAATCCAAAGCTCGCGAAGACCATCATCGACAAGATCGTGCTTGCCGCCACCGCACGTGCAGCTGCCCGCAAGGCTCGCGAAATGGTGCAGCGCAAGACCGTCATGACCGGTGCAGGCCTCCCCGGCAAACTCGCCGACTGCTCCGAGAACGACCCCGAGAAGTGCGAACTCTTCCTCGTCGAGGGAGATTCCGCAGGCGGCACCGCAAAGCAGGGCCGCGACCGCCGCTACCAGGCCATCCTGCCTCTGCGAGGCAAGATCCTAAACGTGGAGAAAGCCGCCGAGGGCCGCGCCTTCGACAGCCAGGAAATCCAGAACATCTACACGGCGCTCGGCGTGCGCGTGGCACAGGAAGACGAGACCGGCGAGAAGCACATGGACCTCAGCCGACTGCGCTATCACAAAGTGGTGATCATGACCGATGCCGATGTCGACGGAAGCCACATCGCATGCCTCATCCTCACCTTCTTCTTCCGTTACATGTTCGACCTTATCAAGAACGGATACGTGTATCTTGCGACTCCTCCGCTCTATCTGGTGAAGAAGGGCAAGGAAGAGATTTACTGCTGGACGGAAGAACAGCGCGAGGAAGCCGCCCTCAAGCTGGGCAAGGGCTCCGACAAGGGCTACACCGTGCAGCGCTACAAAGGTCTCGGTGAAATGAGCGACCAGCAGCTCTGGGAGACCACCATGGATCCTGCCAACAGGCGTCTCCGCCAGATCACCATCGAGAACGCGGCCCAGGCCGAGCGCACCTTCAGCATGCTGATGGGCGACGACGTTCCGCCTCGCAGGCAGTTCATAGAAGAGAACGCACACTACGCCAATATTGACGCTTAAACCAGATAAAAAGATATGTTAGACATTTTCGATCGCATCGAACGCGACTCCGGCGGCCCTATCGGCCAGTATTTCGAACAAGGGTTCGGCTATTACATGTATCCCCGCCTCGAAGGCGAGCTCGGCCCTCACATGATTTTCAACGGCATCCCGGTGCTTAACTGGAGCCTCAACAACTACCTCGGCCTGGCCAATCATCCCGAGGTGCGCAAGGCAGATGCCCAGGGTGCAGCCGACTGGGGACTCGCATACCCCATGGGCGCCCGCATGATGTCCGGCCACACCCGCTA
>ONFK01000016.1 GCA_900317065.1 uncultured Bacteroidales bacterium | reverse complement strand
CCGTTTATCGGGACGCTATTCTCCGAGTCATGTTCTCTCTTTGAAGGCGGGGGTGAACACCATGGCTCAGTACATCCACCTGATTTCAAACACGCTTTCCATCTCTCCCATGGATACATGGAAGATGAGCGACGCCGATATCCCGATGACTACCGGATGGCAGGGGACAGCCGGCGCCTACTGGACCTTCCCGGGCGGAAAAATAGATCTCAGTGCAGAAGCGTATTACAAGAATCTTCATAACTACATAGACTACGCTTCCATGGCCCAGTTGGTGATGAACGAGCATATTTCAGATGATCTCGTCCGCACCAGAGGCAAGTCGTATGGGGTGGAAATAATGGCACGGAAATCGGTAGGACGCCTGAATGGGTGGATTTCGTATACATGGTCCCGTTCATTCCTCAAAGACATTCAATACGAGGGAGTCGGAGCAATCAACGGTGGCAGCTGGTACAGGGCTTCCAGCGATAAGCCTCACGACTTCAAACTGGTTTTCAACTATGCCTTTACCCGCCGATACAGTTTTTCCCTCAATGTGGATTACAGCACGGGCCGTCCCGTAACATTGCCCTCATCCTATTATTATTATGCCGGCGGCATCCGTCTTGCATATTCTGATAGAAATGCATACCGTGTTCCGGATTATTTCAGGATGGACGTCGCATTCAATATCGATCCTGGGCACTATCTCAAGGCTCTTGCACACGCATCCGTTACAATCGGCTGCTATAATGTCACCGGCAGGAAAAATGCTTATTCCGTGTACTATGATACCCGGATGGGCGCAAGTCTGAAGGGGCATATGCTCAGTATATTTGCAGTCCCTGTTCCTTATGTCAATTTGAATATCCTCTTCTGATGAAACGATTGTTTTCCATATTGCTCGCATTGACTGCAGTATCCTGCATCTATGATTACAACCCGGAAATTACCAGCGAAGAAGAGAAAGTGGTAATTGAAGGGGATATCCTGCTTGGCGAAAAGTGCTCTTTCGAGGCCAGGCTTTCCCAAAGAATCGACCGGGACTATATGTCGGCTATGAACCTGAATGCCAATTTCAGGATAGAGGATGAAAACGGCCGAATCTGGATGCCTTCTTCCATTTACGGGAACCTGGCCGAATTCGACCTTACGGATGCGCCTCTTGACAGGAAGTATCGGGTAGTTGCCATGGTTTCCGTGTATGCCCCCGGAGAGGTCGTCGCGCCCAAACTATATGCTTCTTCCTTCGAAGAGGCCTCCCCAGCGCCGGTAATTGAAGATTTATCTGTCAGAATTGACAGTCTGAAGAAGATGGTCACGCTTCAGATGAGTTTGGGTGCAGACGGTTCCAGCGGCTGCTACCGTTGGGATTACGAGGAGATTTATCGTTTTCATTCGCCGCTTGCCCCTCCTACATACGAATACGTTTATCCTCCCGGAACAATCATCAACCATGGTTCCGATATTGCAGGGCCAATGGCTTGGTGGAAATATACCTGGTGCTGGGGGCATCGGGCGTCAAAACGTGCTTCCATCGCTATCGCCCGTGCATTCAAGGATGAAGTGCTGAAAGATCATGAGTTCATCAGATACAGTATGGATGACAGCCGTTTCAATATCGGCCCGGATGGACAATCATGTTTCTTCATGCTTATCAAGGCACGTACGATTTCGTTGGACTGCTACCGGTATCTGGATGCACTTAACCGGGGATCCGAACAAAACGGTTCCCTGCTTTCCGCCGTGCCGGGAGAATTGATAGGCAATATACGCAACGTCGATGATCCAGATGATTATGCCATCGGATATGTTTCAGTGACATCATCGTCAAGCAAAATCTTCAAGGTGGATTATACCAACTCATTGCGTTTCGGGAATCCTGACCAGTATGCATATAACCCTCTTGAAATGATTCCTGACAATATGTCTGAGAAAGAAATGCTTTACAATGCTTACTTTCACCTCAATCAGCGTCCTTATGATTCTCCCACGCGCTGGGTCAGCCTGGATTGCATAGACTGCCGTGATTCAGGAGGTTCTTTGGAGGTGCCGGAGATAATCGTTCCATATATCTGATCTGTCAATATGCGTAGATTATTGATTTTCACCATCTGTTTTATTCTGCCTGCTTTTTATTCTTTGGCGGGAGGACACTTGCGTATGGTCACCGACAAGAAAGTATATCTAGCGGGTGAGAAAATATTGTGTTCCGTATCGTACTGCCAAAACGGAATCGTTTCCGGGGCATCTTCAGTAGCCTATGCCGAACTGGTTTCCTTTGACGGAATGGCAGCTAAAACCAAACTGGCTCTTATCGATGGGCGCGGAGCGGGATATATTTCTCTGCCTGCCCATATGCCTACCGGGGCTTACCGTTTGTTTGCATATACTTCTGACTGCGAGTCGACACGGGCAATCGACCTGCTTGTATTCAATACCGGCTCGTCGGCAAGGGTCAGAGACGGGGTTGAACTCTCTGATGCGCCGGTGCCTGCCCCCGCACCGGTTTCCGAGCTGCCGGACGGTGTCCGCCTCATCCGCCGTCAACAAGGCGACAGCCTGTATCTGTCAGTACGCAATGAAAGCGCAGAAAAGCTTTCCCTTGCGGTTTCCGTTTACGAGGATGACGGCCTGCAGCCGGACACTTCTGCGACCATGATCAGTCTGCCGGGAGGAGAGATTGAAACCGAAGGAGAGATTGTACGGGCGAGGGTGTTTGGCCGGGATGCGGAAAAGATCAAGGGCCGTCCATGGCTTGAGGCTATGATTTCTGCTCCAGGATCCCCTTCCGATACGTATACCGCCCCAATTGGGAAAGACGGACTCATAGAGTTCCGGACAAATAATATTTATGGCGAAAAAGATCTCGTCTGCGAGATTCTTGGCGCAGAGGAAGAAAAGTATGACTGTCATTTTTCCCCGGTCAGCCCCTTTGTGGATGTTCAAGGTATGGAGTTTCCCAAACTGAATCTGTCCAGAAATATGAAACCGGCCCTTCTTGCCAGGCACCGGGCCGTACTGAATGATGCGCCGGCTCTGGACACTCTTTATGAATTCCTTCCGAAACGCGACAATCTTCTGTTTTCGAAAGAAGACTGTACAAGTTACAATCTTGAGGATTACACCCGTTTCCCGAAGGTGGAGGATATAATAGTTGAACTCATCCCCAACGTAATAGTAAGGAAAGTGCACGGGGAAAGGAGAATCAAACTGGCTCTGAACGATGTCCCTTCTAAAAAGAGAGCGGACAACGTGCTTGTAATGCTGGACGGCGTGCCCGTTTCCGTGCACGAGCGCCTCCTTTCCTTTGATGCAATGGCCCTTGCCGAAGTCCAGATTTATCCTTATGTGTATGCATTGGGAAGGACGGTTTTCAATGGTGCCATCAATTTCGTCACCACCCGTCACGATATGTCCGCACTGGTATTCGATGACAATGTCCTGATCTTGGATTTCACCGGTTGCTCTTATCCTGTAGCCCTGAGGCCGGGCGGGAGGAGCCGGAATTCCGGTGGAAGGACCTTATACTGGCATCCTGTCGCAGAACTTGAACCGGGCGCTTCGCTCGAATTCAGTGTTGTATCGGATTCTCCGGCCATATCCACTGTCGTCACACGTATGGATCGATTTTGAACGTCGGGAATAATTAGCTATATTTGTAGAAACTTAACCCATTTGGAATGAATCACAAGGCAGTAATCATCACTGGCGGCGCAGGTTTCATCGGAAGCCATGTCGTGCGTCTTTTCGTGAACAAATATCCTGACTGCAGGATTATCAATGTCGACAAACTGACTTATGCCGGCAACCTGGCAAATCTCAAGGATATCGAGAACGCTCCCAATTATCGCTTCGTAAAGGCGGACATCTGCGATTTCGATACGATTTACGCCCTGATGCAGGAAGAAAAGGTTGACGGAGTGATCCATCTTGCAGCCGAGAGCCATGTGGACCGCAGCATAAAGGACCCGTTCACTTTCGCCCGTACGAACGTGATGGGGACCCTCAGCATGCTTCAGGCGGCAAAACTCTATTGGGAAAGCCTGCCGGAAAAGTACGAGGGAAAACGTTTCTACCACATCTCGACGGATGAAGTTTACGGGGCTCTCGAAATGACTCATCCCGAAGGACTTGAACCTCCTTTCACCACAAAGGCGTCTTCCGGAAAACACCATCTTGCCTATGGCGAGAAGTTCTTTACGGAAGACCTCAAGTACCAGCCTCACAGCCCTTACAGTGCCGCCAAGGCTTCTTCCGACCATTTCGTGCGCGCATTCCACGACACCTACGGGATGCCTACAATCGTTACGAATTGCTCGAACAATTACGGCCCATATCAGTTCCCCGAGAAGCTTATTCCTCTGTTCATCAACAATATACGCCATCGTAAACCCCTCCCGGTCTATGGCAGGGGCGAGAATGTGCGCGACTGGCTCTATGTCGAGGACCACGCCCGTGCGATCGACCTGATCTTTGGTGAGGGCAAGGTGGGGGATACCTACAATATCGGCGGTTTCAACGAGTGGAAGAACATAGACATCATCAAGGTGCTGATTGCCACGGTGGACCGTCTGCTCGGGCGTCCCGAAGGTGCGGACAACGACCTCATCACCTATGTGACGGACCGTGCCGGGCACGATCTCCGGTATGCGATCGACTCCTCCAAACTTCAGCGCGAACTTGGCTGGGAACCCAGCCTACAGTTCGAGGAGGGCATAGAGAAGACCGTCCGTTGGTATCTGGACAATCAGGATTGGATGGACAATGTTACTTCCGGGGATTACCAGAAGTACTACGACGACATGTACAAGGGGAGATAGAGGAATGCAGAAAGAATATGATGTAATCATAATAGGCGGTGGCATTACAGGCGCCGCTACATTGAGAGACTGTGCACTGCGCGGTCTCTCGTGTCTTCTCGTGGAGAGAGGCGACATCTGCGACGGAGCTTCAGGCAGAAACCATGGACTGCTCCACAGCGGAGCGCGATACGCCGTAACCGACAGGGAGGGGGCCGAGGAATGCATACGCGAGAACCGCATCCTGCGCCGCATAGCTTCCAACTGCGTCGAGCCTACCGAAGGACTGTTCATTTCGCTGCCGGAAGACGGCCTGGACTATCAGGCGAACTTCATCGAGAAATGTCGCGAAGCTGGCATAGAGGCGGAGCCGATCGAGCCTGCCGAGGCATTGAGGATGGAGCCTGCCATCAATCCCCGTATAATCGGTGCGGTAAAGGTGCCGGACGCTGCAGTCGACCCTTTCCGTCTGGTAGACGCCAATATCCTGGATGCCAGGCGTCATGGTGCTGACATTCTCAAGTTCACTGCGGTCGCGAGTCTGGTCAAGGAGAACGGCCGGGTCGTAGGCGTGCGTACCTCCAGGGGAGATGTCATCCGTGCAAAAGAGGTGGTACTCGCCGCCGGAATATGGACGGCCGGGCTTGCCCGTGAGGCCGGTGTAAACATTGGGATGATGCCGAGCAAAGGCTCGCTCATAATATTCGGGCACAGGGTCGCGAATCATGTCATAAACCGCTGCCGCAAGCCTGCGAACGCCGATATCCTGGTGCCGGGGGATGTAGTCAGCGTGCTGGGCACCACATCCGACAAAGTGCCCATAGAAAGCTGCGACGATATGCACGCCACTCCTCAGGAGGTGGAGCTTCTGCTTCGCGAGGGAGAGCAGCTGGTGCCGAGCCTGGCGCATACCAGAATCATCCGGGCTTATGCGGGTGTGCGGCCGCTGGTGGTCGCTGAGCCCGCCGGAGACGGACGCAATGTCAGCCGCGGCATAGTCCTGCTCGACCACGAGACCAGGGATGGCGTCCCCGGCCTCATCACCATTACCGGGGGGAAACTCACGACCGCCCGCCTCATGGCTGAGATGGCCACGGACCTGGTCTGCAGGAAGCTCGGCTCCACGGCCCGCTGTGAGACCGCCACGCGCTGTCTGCCTGGGTCCGAGGGCAGGAAGCCCGGGTTCATGGACCCGTTCAATATCAGGGCTGCAATCGGCCGTCATGGCGAAGAGGTCTCCCGTATGGATTTCGACAATGGCGGAGAGATAGTATGCGAGTGCGAGCACGTCACCAGGGCCGAAATCGAGTATGCGGTCAAAGAGTTCGGCGTGAGGAACGTTTCGGACCTGCGCAGGCATACCAGGATAGGCATGGGCACCTGCCAGGGCTCGTTCTGCATAAAGAAAGTGGCAAAGGTCCTTGCCGGGGAGCTCGGAGTTGTTCCTGAAGGACTTGTGCATGATTATCTGCAGGAACGCTGGAAGGGGATGACGCCTGTTTTATGGGGTGATACCCTGAGGGAAGCCGAGTATATGCAAAAGGTCAACCGTGATGAAATTTGATGTCGTTGTCATAGGAGGTGGCTGGGCCGGACGGACTGTAGCGGACCGGCTGGCCGGAGCAGGCCTGAGAGTCTGCGTTGTTTCCGAGGGGCTGTCGCTGGCTGCGGTGCATGACGAGTCTCCATACTCCTGCCTTGCCGGCCTTCAGAAGAAGGGCGTGACGGTACTTCGTGGAGACCGGGCATTGCAGGGCAGGGCGGATGCGGACAAAGTGACCGGGCTCGTTACCCGCAACCTCGGGCCGGATACCATGTTGGAGGCCGGCGCCTTCGTACTTGCGACCGGGAAGTTTTTCTCCAGAGGCCTGCTGTCGGATATGAATCATATCTGGGAGCCGGTGTTCGGGGCGGATGTGGCATACGATGCCGACCGCACAAAATGGGCCGATCCGGAGTTCTCGTCCCACCAGCCTTTTATGGATTTCGGAGTGAGGACGGACGAGGCCGGGCATGTCCTGGTTTCAGGAAGGCCGGTGATGAATCTTTATGCAGCGGGAGAAATCCTCGCCGCCGGGAGCAAAGAGTTTGATACAGACAGTTTTATAGAGGAATATGAGCATAGGATCGGTTAATCTGGAACAATGCCTGAAGTGCAATCTGTGCACGTTGGTATGCCCGATGATGGAAGTGAATCCGGACTATCCCGGCCCAAAGAAGGCCGGCCCGGACGGAGAAAGGTACAGGCTCAAGGATCCTGCATTCTTCGACTATGCACTGAAATACTGCCTGAACTGCAAGCGCTGCGAGGTGGCCTGCCCGTCGGACGTGCATATAGGCGACATGATACAGTCCGCACGCATCAAATACGGTTCGCAGGCCAAGAAAAAGGGATTGCGGAGCTTGCGCGACTGGACACTCGCTTCCACCGACCTGGTGGGCTCCATTTCCAGCCCTGTAGCTCCCATAGTCAACGGAGTCCTGGCCTTGCGGCCGGTCAAGGCAGTCATGGACGGGGTCCTGGCGGTAGACAGGCACCGGACCTTCCCGAAGTATTCCCGCCAGAAATTCGTAAGCTGGTTCCGCAGGCAGGACCAGAGTGCATTCGACAGGTTCGTGACATACTTCCACGGCTGCTATGTGAACTATAACTATCCGGATCTGGGCAAGGACTTTGTCCGCCTGATGAATGCCGCAGGGTACGGAGTGCATCTTCTTGAAAAGGAGAAATGCTGCGGCGTCGCCCTTATGAGCAACGGATTCGCCGACAAGGCCCGGAGGCAGGGGGCTGTAAACCTCGCTTCCATGCGCAAGGCTGTTTCCGCGGGGGAACAGGTGCTTACCACATCCTCCACATGCACCTTTACGATGAGGGACGAGTATCCGGACGTGCTAGGACTGGACAATTCCGCCGTGCGCGATTCCCTGATGCTCGCAACCAAATGGCTGTATACCAAGTTGTCCTCGGGTGAGATACATCTGAAATTCCGCAAGGACTTCAGGATGAAGGTCGCATATCACACAGCCTGCCATATGCAGAAGATGGGCTGGCAGATTTATTCTATTGCACTGCTTCAGATGATTCCCGGGCTGGAATTGACTGTCCTCGACCAGAACTGCTGCGGAATCGCCGGGACCTTCGGATTCAAGAAGGAGAATTACGGCTATTCGCAGGCGATAGGGGCAAAACTCTTCGCCGATGTGGAAGCATCCGGCGCCGATGTGGTCGCTACCGACTGCGAGACCTGCAAGTGGCAGATAGAAATGAGCACGGGGAAGACCGTGCTCAATCCTGTGGAAATACTCGCTGAAGCGGTAGAGTTTTAATCGAATTCCAGACTTTCAACAAAGCAGGTAAGATCTCCCGTCTTGCCTGTTATGTACCATTTGTCGGCATCGCGCGAGATGAACAGGTCCACCTGTTCGCCATAATGCACCTCGCGGTGATAATTTACCTGGACATCCCGCAGAAGGTGGGTCCTGACATAGTCCAGGGGCAGCGCGTCCAGCACCCACTGGGTGTATGCGCAGTTATTGGCGTGCCCGTTGGTGTCGAGGTCGGACCATCTGACCGTGTGGGGTTCGCTGGGAACGGATTCCAGGTCCTTTGGCACGATGATCTTGCTGCACAGCGGAAGAGTATCCTCCGGATGGTGGAATGTGGGATCGAAGCCGAGGTCGCCGCGGTAGATGCTGCGCTCCTTGAGATCCACCACCGTCCAGGCCGAGGTGCCGAGGACTGAAACCTGCCCGTCCTTGAGCATGCGGAAATTCCTGTGCCAAAGAGGGCCTGCCTGGCCGCGGGACCAGGTCTGGAGCACCACGTCGTCTTCCCATCTGGGATAATCATAGATGTGGAAGTGGATGCGGTTGAGGGCCCAGAATATGCCCCGGTCTTTCATTACGGAAGGTCCGCATTTGCAGAATTCCGAACCTCTGTAAGCTACTTCCTGAAGCAGATTCTGAAGGCTCACGGCCTTGATGTTCGCGTTAAGGTCGGATTCGTAGCTGTTGATGCGCAGGTGCTGTTCTACTATCGGAAGCGCCATCTTATTCTATGCCTTTCAGGTTTTCTTTAGGAACGAGGAAGAACTTGAGAGTACCCTTTGTGCAGAGTTTGCCGTTTACTTTTGCCTGGGCGTCCACGACCACGAGAGGGGGGCGGAGGTCGACAAGTTTTGCTGTAACCTCCACGGTGTCGCCCGGGAAGGCGGAATTCTTGAACTTGATGCCGTCCAGTCCGGCATACATGGCGGTGTTGACCGCCAGCATCTCCCTGGGAATCAGAAGAACGCTGCCCTGGGCCATTATTTCGCACATGATTACTCCGGGAACGACAGGATATCCGGGGAAGTGCCCTTGCACGAACCAGGCGTCCTGGGGAATGGTGTATTTGGATTCTACGTGTCCGTCTTCGAAGAGATTGGTTTCGTCAACCAGAAGCATGGGTGCCCTGTGGGGGATGATGGTCTTGATTTCTTCTCTGTTCATTGGTTCAGGTTTTTTCGTTAAGTGTACAAAAATAATTAAATTTGTGAGATTAAAGAAGTTTTTATGAAAGGCATGGACCAAAAAGACTATGGATTCGTCCGTGTGGCCGCAGTCACACCCAGGGTTTATCTTGCAGATACAGTCAGGAACAGTGCGGAGATAATTCGTCTGGCAGAAGAAGCTGCAGCCAGGGAGGCCTCGGTTGTGGTTTTTCCCGAGCTGTGCACTACAGGATACAGTTGTGCCGACCTCTTCGGCCAGAAGACGCTTCTGGAGGGAGCGGAGAAGGCGGTCGCCGACATAGCCGGGGCAGGTCTTCCTTCCGGATTGCTGGTTGCAGTCGGTGCTCCCGTCTTCTGCGCCGGACGTCTCTACAATTGCGCCGTGCTAATCAAAGGCGGCAGAATCCTTGGCCTGGTTCCAAAGATTTATCTCCCCAATTCAGCGGAATTCTATGAAATGCGCTGGTTCGAGAGCGGTGCCACCGTAGATAAAGAGATAGTTTATGCAGGGCAGGCTACCAGACTGTCTGCAAGGCAGTTGTTCGCAGTCGGAAAGGCCGTGGTCGGAGTGGAAATCTGCCAGGATCTCTGGGTTCCCGTACCCCCTTGCAGCCATGCGGCGCTCGCTGGGGCGAATATCATAGTCAACCTCTCTGCATCCAACGAATCTCTCCTAAAGAATGACTATAGAAAAATGCTAGTATCTTCCACTTCTGCAAGGCTTGACGCTGCGTATGTCTATTGCAGTTGCGGTTATGGAGAATCTACGACCGACCTTGTCTGGGCCGGATCTTCCCTCATTTATGAATGCGGAGCGCTTCTTGCAGAAAATGAGAGGTTCAGGATGGAGTCTTCTGCCATCTATGCCGATGTCGATGTCGAGAGGCTCGATACCGTCCGCTCAAAGAGTCCCAACTTCCGGGACGCCCTTTCCAGAAGGGCGGACAGTTTCAGTGTCGTTCAGGGAGGGGAGGCCTGTGCCACGGATTTCGGCAAGTGCCTGATGAGGCGCTTGGACGCCCATCCCTTCGTGCCTTCCGGCAATGCCCTCAAGGAGCGATGCAAAGAGATTCTGTCCATACAGGTTCTCGGACTCTGCACCCGTCTGGAGCATATCGGCTGCAAGAAGGCCGTCATAGGCATCTCGGGGGGGCTGGATTCGACACTGGCGCTGCTGGTAACCGTCCTGGCCTTCGACAGGCTTGGCATCAGTCGGAAGGGGATAATAGGCATTACAATGCCGGGCTTCGGCACCACCGGGCGCACGAAGGGGAATGCGGACATTCTTATGGAAAAACTCGGAATCACATCCAGGGAAATCTCCATTGTCCCCTCGGTGACACAGCATCTTTCCGATATAGGCCATCCTCTTGAGAATCACGATACTACATACGAAAATGCCCAGGCGCGGGAGCGTACCCAGATACTTATGGACGCAGCAGGCCAGGAAGGAGGAATCGTGATAGGCACCGGGGATCTCTCCGAACTCGCCCTCGGTTGGTGCACCTACAATGGCGACCACATGTCCATGTACGGCGTGAACGCTTCGGTTCCCAAGACGCTGGTCCGCGCACTGGTTGCTTTCGCCGCCTCCGAGCATTTCGGCGGCGCGCAGGACGTGCTTTCCGATATAATAGACACGCCCATCTCGCCGGAGCTTCTGCCCGCCGCATCCGACGGCACCATTCTCCAGGTGACTGAAGATGTCGTAGGGCCTTATGAACTTCACGACTTTTTCCTTTATAATATAATGCGCTGGGGATTTACTCCGGAGAAGGTCCTCTTCCTTGCTTGCAAGGCATTTGAAAATGCTTATACCGAGCAAGTTATAGCAAAGTGGCTGAAGGTTTTCTGCAAGCGCTTCTTCAGCCAGCAGTTCAAACGCAGCTGCCTGCCGGACGGCCCCAAGGTCGGCAGTGTTTCGCTCTCCCCGAGAGGGGACTGGCGAATGCCGAGCGATGCGTATGCCAGTCTTTGGACGAAGTGAGAGCATGTCATAAACGGAAAAAGGCTTGCAATTCTGCAAGCCTTTTTCTTGGTACACCCTCAGGGATTCGAACCCTGGACCCACTGATTAAGAGTCAGTTGCTCTACCAGCTGAGCTAAGGGTGCATGCTTTCAAAGATTGTGACCCGTTCGGGGCTCGAACCCGAGACCCCAACATTAAAAGTGTTGTGCTCTACCAACTGAGCTAACGAGTCCCCGATTTGGGATTGCAAAGGTATAACTTTACCTTTAATATTCCAAATATTTTTTCACTTTTTTTCATTCGTAAAAACTCCGTATATTAGCGGACCAAAGCAATAGTAACATGACTAATCATTTCGTGATTATGGCCGGGGGGCAGGGGACCAGACTGTACCCTTTGAGTACGGCAGAAAAACCCAAGCAGTTCCTTGATCTTTTAGGGAGCGGGAAGACTCTGATCCAGATGACTTACGAGCGATTCAAGGCTGTCGATCCCGACGGCTATTTCTGGGTAGTGACATCGAAAGACTATATCCATTGGATAAAGGAGCAATTGCCTGCAATTCCGGACGATCAGATCCTTGCCGAACCTGTGCCCAGGAACACCGCTCCGTGCATTTCTTATGCAATTTGGAAGATAAAGGCCAGATTTGGTCAATGTAACATAGTTGTTAGCCCATCTGACGCATTTGTTTCATCCATTGATTCATTTGCAGTTACGATAAAAAAGGCCTTGAAATTCACGGGCTCTGGAAAACCGTCTGTCGTGTGTGTGGGCATCAAGCCTTCAGACCCCAACATAGGCTATGGATATATCGAAATTTCGTCACTTGACGAAATGCAAACAATTGATAATGAGCCGGATATCATAAAGGTGAAGTCATTTCGGGAAAAACCCGACCTCGAAACGGCAAAGCGCTATCTGAAGGCCGGAAATTACTTCTGGAATGCCGGTATCTTCGTCTGGAGCACCATGTCTGTGGAGGCCGAGATCCGGGCTCATGCTCCAGGGATCGCGGCTGTGATGGACGCCCTCGAACCTTCCTTCTATACCCCCTCCGAGGAGGCCGCCCTTGCGGAATTGTTCCCGACCTGCGAGAAGATTTCCATCGATTATGCAGTGATGGAAAAATCTTCCCATGTCTGGTGTATTCCCGCCGACTGGCCGTGGGACGACCTCGGCAGTTTCGCTTCCATTGAAAAAATCACCGGCCGTCCTGTCCCGGAGGAAATAAAAAAGGCGCAGGAAGAATACCAGCGCCTTAAGCAGAAGTAGGAAAGTCTCTCTATAGTTTGTGAGAAGCGATCATTCTGGACGGGTCAAGGGCCTCGTCCAGCGCTTCTTTCGTCATCAGTCCCTTCTCGAGTACTATGTCGTAAACGCTGCCGCCGGTTTCCAGAGCTTCCTTCGCCACCTTTGTGGAGTTCTTGTATCCGATGTATGGATTGAGGGCGGTAACGATTCCAATGGAATTCTTTACCATGTTGTAGCAATGCTCCTTGTTCACGGTAATGCCTACGATGCACTTCTCGCGCAGCGTATTCATGGCGTTTGTGAGCCAGGTGATGCTTTCCAGGATGGATTCCGCGATAACGGGCTCCATGACGTTCAGCTGAAGCTGTCCTGCCTCGGCGGCGAAAGCTACCGTGGTGTCGTTGCCTATCACCTTGAAACACACCTGGTTGGTGACTTCGGGAATGACAGGGTTGACTTTGCCGGGCATGATGGAGGAACCGGGCGCCATGGGAGGCAGGTTGATCTCGTGAAGACCGCAGCGGGGGCCGGAAGCGAGCAGGCGGAGGTCGTTGCAGGTCTTGCTGAGCTTGATTGCAAGACGCTTGAGAGCTGCCGAGTAACTCACATAGGCACCGGTGTCAGGGGTGGCTTCCACAAGGTCGGGAGCGGAAATGAGGGTGTCTCCGCAGAGTTCGCTCATCCTCTTCGTGCATAGTTCAGCAAATCCGGGAACGGCGTTAAGGCCTGTTCCGATGGCTGTCCCTCCCATGTTTATCTCCTTGAGCAGCACGGCGTTGCGTTCAAGGTTCGCAAGTTCTTCTTCAAGATTGTCAGCGAAGGCGATGAACTCCTGTCCGGAAGTCATGGGGACTGCGTCCTGGAGCTGTGTGCGCCCCATCTTGAGGATGTCCTTGAATTCCTCTCCCTTTGCGCGGAAGGCATCGATCAAGTTTTCCAGAGCCTTTACAAGCTGCTTGTTCATCCGCACGAAGGTGTAACGGAAAGCAGTAGGATAAGCGTCGTTGGTCGACTGGGCGCAGTTTACATGGTCGTTGGGGGAGCAGAACTGGTATTCGCCTTTCTTGTGTCCCATGATTTCCAGTGCGCGGTTGGCAATTACTTCGTTCGCATTCATGTTGACGGAGGTTCCTGCACCGCCCTGCATCATGTCGACGGGGAACTGGTCGTGGAGTTTACCGTTAACGATTTCCTCGCAAGCCTTG
>ONFK01000169.1 GCA_900317065.1 uncultured Bacteroidales bacterium | reverse complement strand
AGACGATGTTGCAGTCGAGGATGATCTGCTTGTATTCTTCGAGGTCATTGGCGTTCTCGGCCTTAACGTAGCGGTTGTGAACCTCCTCGTAGTGGGCTTTTTCGCGGAGTACGTTGGGGTTGGTCTCGCGGAACTTGGCCTCGTCGAAGGACTCGCCGAAGCGCTTGCGGCCCTTTTCGACTTCCTTGTTGATCTTCTCCTCGATCTTGGCGAGGTAGTCCTCGATGAGGACGTCGGCGCGGTAGCGCTTCTTGGAGTCGCGGTTGTCGATGAGGGGATCGTTGAAGGCTGCGACGTGCCCGGATGCTACCCAGGTGCTGGGATGCATGAAAATGGCGGCGTCTATGCCTACTATATTCTCGTTCAGGCGTACCATCGCCTGCCACCAGTAGTTCTTGATATTGTTCTTCAGTTCTACACCGAGCTGGCCGTAATCGTAGACGGCGGCGAGTCCGTCGTAGATTTCACTGGAGGGAAAGATGAAGCCGTACTCCTTGCAGTGGGCCACCAGAATCTTGAAAAGTTCGTCTTGTGTCATTTTCGTTTAATATCTTAATCTTACAAATTTAATCATTTTTCATTACCTGCTCAAGCAAAGGTCTGATGAACGGACGCGTTTCCACCTGGGGATGCGGGATTGTAAGCTCGGGGGTGCTCATATTCACTTTTCCGTAGATCAGGATGTCTATGTCCACTATGCGGTTGTGGTATATCCGGCTGCCGTCGGGGGCGTACTGAGGCTGGTCCGTGCGGCCCATCCTGCGCTCTATTTCCTTGCAGAGGGAGAGTATGGTTTCGGGGCGCTTGCGGGTGCTGTAGCGGGCGACGCAGTTCAGGAATTCCGGGCCGTCGAAGCCGAACGCTTCGGTGCTGACAATGTCTGAAAGGGCCTCATAGCGGCCCAGGGCCCCGTTCAGGAAACTCAGGGCGGACATTATGTTGGCTTGCCGTGCACCGATATTGCTGCCGAGGGCGAGGTAGAGTTTTGCCATGGTCTATTCGAATTCAGGATCCATTCCGAGGGCCACGCGCGCTTCGTCCGAAAGCATGCTCTGGTCCCACACAGGATCGAAGGTGAGTTCTATCGTGCATTTTGTCACGCCGGGGGTAATCTCGACATTATGCTGGACTTCCGCTATCACTTCGTCCGCCATGGGGCAGTTCGGAGCGGTGAAAGTCATGATTATCGATACCTCGTGCGCCTTGTTGATGTTCAGTTCGTACACGAGCCCCAGGTCGTAGATGTTTACGGGGATTTCGGGGTCGTAGACCTGCTTCAGTGCAAGGATAACGGCGTCGTACAGAGGCGCAAGTTCCTTGACATCTTCCGGAGTGAGTATTTCGCTGGTCTCAGGCATGCTTTTCCGCCTCCTTGCGGATAGTTTCAATCATTGATGTGAGCCCGTTTGCGCGGGTGGGGGAAAGATTCTCCCTGAGTCCGATTTTTTCCACGAAATCGAAGCTGTCGGCAATGATTTCGGCAGGGGTCCTTCCGTTGTACACTTGAATCAGAAGGGATATGATGCCCTTCGTAATGATGGCATCGCTGTCGGCTCGGAAAAACAGCTTTCCATCTTCGAACCTGGTATCCAGCCAAACTCTTGACTGGCAGCCTTTTATCAGACGGTCATCGGTCTTGAGTTCCACGGGGAACACATCGAGGTTTTTCCCCATTTCTATCAGATATTCATATTTGTCCAGCCATTCGTCGAACATGGAAAACTCGTCGATAATGGAGGCTTTCACTTCTTCTAATGTGCTCATTTCAACATATTTATCGCTTTCTGCAGGCACTCTGCAAAATATTCGGCTTCTTCCAAGGTATTGTAGGGGGCGAAGGAAATGCGGAGCATACCCGTCACCCCGAATCTGTCCATGAGAGGTTCGGCGCACATCTGCCCGGAACGGGTGGCGATTCCCATCTTGTCGAGAATAAGGGCAAGGTCTTCGTGATGCGCACCGTTCACGGCGATGGAGAACAGGGGGATCTTCTTCGAAGGATTTTCCGGCCTGCCGAAAACCGTGATGTCTTCCCTGGAGGAGAAGAACTTGTCCAGATACTCGCAAACCGGCCTGGAATTATCTTCTATCTCCCTACCTCTCAACAACTTGCATATATCTATCGCAGGCTTGAACGTAGGCACTCCGGAAAGGTTTTGCGTGCCTGCTTCGAAGCGGCGCGGCACTGGCGCGAAGGTGGTTTTTTCCCAACCTACGGAATCTATCATTTCACCGCCTCCCATATATGGAGGAAGAGTCTCGAGGAGACGTTTCTTCCCATATAGGACACCGGTTCCCGGAGCCGCGTACATCTTGTGTCCGGAGAAGGCGTAAAAGTCGCAGTCAATCGACTTTACATCCGTATGGAGATGGACAACACCCTGGGCTCCGTCGACAAGGACCAAGGTCCCGTTGGCATGACAGATACGGACTATCTCCTCGACCGGATTGACGATTCCCAGGACGTTTGAAATCTGGGCAACACAGCAGAGTTTTGTCCTTGATGTCAGCAGCCCGGGCAGTGCAGAAAGCTGCAATTCACCCCTGTCATCGACAGGTAAAACCTTGATTTTTAAACCTTTACGCTCCGAGAGCATCTGCCAGGGGACTATATTTGAATGGTGCTCGCTTTCCGCGATCAAAATCTCGTCTCCCTCGGTGAAGAAAGATGCTCTCTCCAACATTACCGCAAGCATGTTCACAGAATGAGTCGTGCCGGAGGTGAATATTATTTCCTCCGTCCCGGCTCCGATGAAAGCGGCAACGGCAGCCCTGGAAGACTCGTATTCTTCGGTCGCGTCTACGGCGGTCTTATGAACGGCCCTGTGGATATTGGAGTTGTATTTGATGCTCATTTCCTGCCATTTTTCCAGCACGGAAGCCGGACGCAGGGAAGTCGCTGCATTGTCGAGATATACCAATCTGCGACCGTAAACCTCCTGCTTCAACTGAGGAAAAAGAGCCCTTATCTGATCAATATTCATATTCAGTAAATAGAAAAGCAAATTTAACAATTTTTAACTACTTTTGTGAAAGATAAGCAACATAAGTTATGATAGATTACATTTCCGGAAAAGTTGAAGAACTTAATCCCGCCCAGGTAGTGATAGACAACAACGGCATAGGATACCGGCTGGAGATATCTCTGCAGACCTATGCTTTGATCGAAGGCAAGACACAGGCGAAAATATATATCCAGACTCAGGTAAATACCAGGGATGGCAGCGAAGTCAGTTACGGTTTTGCCAACAAGGACGAACGGGCTTTATTCCAATTGATTACAAGCGTTTCAGGAATGGGGGCCGCGTCGGCCAGAATGGTATTGTCTTCATTGTCGGCGGAAGAATTCCGTCAGGCAGTTCTGTCAGAGAATGTAAATCTGATCAAATCCGTAAAAGGAATCGGTCTGAAGACGGCACAGCGCCTTATCCTTGAACTTAAAGACAAGATTGTAGAAGGCGGAGGCACGGACACGACGGAACTGTTTGCGACAACAAGGAACGAAGTAGTGGAAGAAGCCACATCCGCACTTGTAATGCTCGGATTCAACAAGGCGAACGTGCAGAAAGCAATCCAGCAAATACTAAAGCAGACCCCTTCCGCAAGGGTGGAAGACATAATAAAGTCCGCTCTGAAAATGCTTTGATTATCGCCCGAAGTAAACCAAAAGGACTGAAATATCGGCAGGAGAAACGCCGGAAATACGAGATGCCTGCGCTATGGTTTTAGGACTGTAGCGCTTTAATTTTTGCCTGCATTCAATTGTCAATCCGGATACCTTGTCGAAATCGAAATCGTCTGGAATCTTGAGATCTTCCAGTTTATGAAGCTTCTCCGCCATACGTTTTTCGCGATCGATATAACCTCTATACTTCAAAGTAATCTCGACCGACTCTATAACTATTTTATCCGGAGTCTCTGTTCCACGTGGAACAATTTTCAAAAGTTCCGCCAAATCAACTTCGGGACGAAGTGCGATTTCTGAAATCTTTTTTGACTCGGAAAGCAGGGCGGAACCGACGGATTCAAGGTAAGGATTTACCTGGGAAACGGTAAGATTGTTATGGTCGCAGAACTCTGTAAGGGCACTCACCTGCTCATATTTACGCATGGTAATCGAGTATCTTTCCTCGCTTGCGAGACCGATGGAATGAGATTTGGCAGTCAGTCTTTCATCGGCATTGTCCTGACGCAGAAGAACCCTGTATTCAGCCCTGGATGTAAACATTCTGTAAGGCTCGTCTACTCCCTTGGTTATAAGGTCGTCGATCAGAACTCCTATATAAGAATCATCCCTGCCGAGAACAAAACTATCCTTGCCTGAGACTTTGAGAGCGGCGTTGATACCTGCAATAAGTCCCTGTGCAGCAGCTTCCTCATACCCGGTAGTACCGTT
>ONFK01000304.1:1781-2675 GCA_900317065.1 uncultured Bacteroidales bacterium | reverse complement strand
GAGCGGTAACTCCCTTCATCATTCCGTCCAGAGCCAAAGCGTTAGCCGCCTTGAAATTCTTGCCCACCAGATAGTCCTGCCTGATGAGCCAGTTGTTGTTGTCTTTGGTGCCCCTTATAAAAGGAAACTGCCCGGCCTTTCCGCCCAATTCCTTAAGACCCTTGAGGTCCTCTGCGCGGTAGTATGGCTGTACGGAAATACCTTCCATGGTTCTCCATACCAGTTTCTTCTGATAGTCGGCACCTTTCAAATCCTTAATTATAGCATCCTCCCACGCCTGTTTGGGAACGGGGGGGAACTCAGTAAATAATTTCTCTGCCATATTATTACTGTTGTTTGATAGGTGTATTATTGTTTAAAGTCAATTCTTATGAAGCATCGTCTGCGGTTCCCCGATGGCTTTATAATAGACAGCAAATATAACATTTATTATGCCTGTTTCAGCGCGCGGTGTAAAATTATTTTGCTTTCTCTTTCTGCTTATCGCCGGGCAGGAGGCTTTTTCGGCAACTCCGGAAGAAAAAGACAGACTGGAGTCTGCGCTCAGGAGGGACGTGGAGTTTCTGTCCGACAGTCTCTGCGCCGGCCGCAAGACAGGCAGTGCCGGCGCCTGCGCCGCCGCCTTCTATATAATTCACCGTCTGGAATTTACAGGTTACGATGTCGCCGTGAACAGTTTCGAGACTCCCTCAGGCGCTGTAGGCAGGAACCTTGTCGCCGGGTCGTTTTCCAGGAACAAGGCCGCAGTGCTGATAATGGCGTATTACGACGGACTCGGCAAGATAGGCAGCCGCCTCTATCCGGGGGCGGACAGCAATGCCTCCGGGGTTGCGGCACTGCTTTCACTGGCGGAAAGCCTCAAAGGCAGAAACGATGTCATATTTGCCCTGGTGG
>ONFK01000304.1:0-1761 GCA_900317065.1 uncultured Bacteroidales bacterium | reverse complement strand
AGGCTCTCAAGAATGCCCTTTCGGGGCAGCGTCTCAAGATGATAGTGAATCTCGACATCCTCGGCAGCACCCTCGCTCCGCCGGACAAGTTCTGGAAGAACTATCTGATTGTTCTCGGCGGAGCCCCTTATCAGCAGCGTTTCGACCGCATCAACTCCGACAAGGCCATTCATCTTTACTACGACTATTACGGGAGCAGGTCCTTCACGGATCTGTTCTACCGCAAGGTCAGCGACCACAAGGTCTTTTTCGACAGGGGAGTGCCGGTGCTTATGTTTACCTCCGGCATCACCCTCAATACGAACCGCGAGGGTGATACCTTCGAATCTCTGGACTATTCCGTGTTTGCCGACAGAGTAGATTTGATAAGCCGTTGGCTGCAAGCGCTTTAATATAATACCACCGGTCCAAGGAGGCCTGTGGATACAAGCGGATGGTCCCTGCGCAGGATGAAGCGTCTGGCGGCGGAATTGTCGCTGCCGAGCGAGCGTACGTAGTTGCCCATCATGGTGGTGACGCGGACTTCGATCGTGTTCTCTCCCTCGTGCAGCAGTCCTCCGGTTTCAAAGATGGAATCCCCCCACCAGCGCAGGCCTGCATCCTGCCCGTTGATGCGCAACTGGGCTATGTCGCAGACCTTGCCCAGGTCGATGTATGAAGGAATGGAGCCCGAAAGATTGATGCTTGCCGTATACGTTGCCGTGCCCATAAAGGCCGGATGGCTGTCCTTGAGGTCGGCTAGAGTGTCGCACTCGAAGCGGATCAGGGTGTCTACTTGAGGATTGCGCAGTTCCACCGTCCAGCCGCAAAGCTCTGTGCCGGTTTCCTTGCGCAGTGGCAGATGTCTCCAGGCGGGGGCCTTCCCTCCAAGTCTGCTGAATGAGATGACTACGGTTTCGGACGGCCCGAGTTCCAGTTGTACCTTGTTGACGTCCATTTTGAGGGAGTATTTCCTGCCATCTGCAGGATTGTATACCCAGGCCTTCCTGCCTTTGCATACCGAGGGCTCGAATTCCAGTGTGGTACTATGCCTTGCAGAGAAACTGGCGTTTGAAAACAGGTACCAGTGCGAGCCGTCATCTGCCCTGTAATAGTTCTGGAGCAGGAATCTGTCCGGATTGGATATGCTGACGGAATGAGGGAGTCCATAGCGTGTCTGCACTTCGGAATACCACTCGAGCCAGGCGTTGTTCTCCGCTTTCGGGAGCAGTATGAAATTCTGCGGGAAAGCCCGGAGCAGGGCATCCACCTTCGTCTTTATAGCTTCATCTCTCACGCTGAAATCCTTGAGTCCCAGACTCTTGTGCGGAAGGCAGGCTATGCAGAAGACCCTGCCTCCGCCTCTGACGAAAGCTTCTATCTTTGCAAGGGCGCCCTCGTCGATTCCCTTGTTCTCCACGATGAGAAGCTCCCTGTAGGCCTTGGGTCCGTAGCAGAGCCTTCCGTCTTTTACGATGGCATCGCGCAGTATCCCTTCGCTCACATAATCGGCGCCGCCCCCGTTCTTGTGCACTGCTTCCCATATCAGGGACGTATAGCTGATGTTGAGGGCTGCAGGGAAGGGCTCGTTCTGCGCCCCGAGTTCACTCCAGAGGTCGCCGTTCGGAGGGAGTATGGCGATGTCCGTAACCATGTCGGTGTTCTGCAGTATGGCGCTGAGGCGTGCCCTGTAGTCGTTGAGATGCTTCACGAAGGGCCACCAGGTGTTGCGCTCGTTATGGAAAGTGCCGTATTGCACCCAGCCGGGGAAGGGGGCGTCGA
>ONFK01000182.1 GCA_900317065.1 uncultured Bacteroidales bacterium | reverse complement strand
TCGGAGCAGTACATGGCCTCGTTGTCCGGGCTGAACCATACGTCGTAGGGGCGACCGAGGAACTGCTTTGCATTCTCTACGAACTGTTCTGCCATCCTGCTGTCTTTCAGCCGTTTGACAATGAATACTGGCATGGATCCGTCTTTCAGGGTAAAATCGCGCAGGAAGGTGTCCAGCGGATGACGGTCCACCCCGTGCTTAATGGTCGCATCGATGATCCAGGTGGTGTCGGTCCCTACTTCGGCGATTGCAACATGGATGAGGTTGAGGTTCCCGTCTCCGGTAGCGTCGCTGATGGCGCTGCTTATGGAATCAGGGTCCAGGCTGTAGTCCTGGGGAATTCCTACAAAAACCAAGTCTCCGGTGCGGAGGGTGTCGGCTGTCCTGCATCCGGCAAGGGCTGCAATCACAACAAATAGGTATGCTAATCTTTTCATGGTGCAAAAATACACAGAAAAAAGATATATTTGCACCGGTATGAACGAATCTGTAATCTCACGGGCATGATGCCGTACCTGCTCGCCTTCGCCGCAGGCGCCATGCTCTATGTGGTAATCGAGGAGCTGGTTCCGGAAGCCTCCGAAGGGGAGCATTCCAACCTCGGCACTGTCGGATTTGCAGCAGGTTTTGCACTGATGATGGTGCTCGACGTTTTGTTGGGATAATTTTTGTATCTTTGCTCTTCGCTATGAGCAAGGAGGAGTACATAAAGATACGTGGTGCCAAAGCCCATAACCTCAAGAATGTCGACGTGGATATCCCGCGCGGCAAGTTTACTGTAATCACGGGGCTGAGCGGCAGCGGAAAGAGTTCCCTCGCCTTCGACACTATCTATGCCGAAGGCCAGCGCCGCTATCTCAACACCCTTTCTCCATACGCCAAGCACTTCATGGGCATTCTGGACAAGCCCGAGGTGGAAAGCATAGAAGGCCTGAGCCCCATCATAGCCATAGAACAGAAGACTACGGGCAACAACCCCCGCTCCACCGTGGGCACGATTACGGAAATATCCGACTTCCTCCGCCTCCTCTATGCCAGAGCCTCCACCGCCTATTCTCCGGTTACAGGCGCAGAAATGGTGCGCTACACCGACGAGCAGATAGTCGACCTCATAATGAAGAACTACGAAGGCCGCAAGTGCCTTCTGCTCGCTCCTCTCGTGCGCGGTCGCAAGGGCCATTACCGCGAACTTTTCGACAGTCTGCGCCGCAAGGGCTACAGCCAGGTCCGCATCGACGGAGAAATCCTGAACCTCAACGAGGTCGAGGCCCTGGACCGCTACAAGGGGCACTTCATCGAACTTGTCATAGACAAACTCAAACCGGGCGAAGGCGACGAAAAACGCATCCGCGCATCGGTGATGACCGCCCTCGGCATAGGCAAAGGCTCGCTTGCCATCCTCGATTACGAAAACGGCGGCCTGCATCACTATTCCAAGCATCTTGTGGATCCCGAAACCGGCCTTTCCCTCCAGGAACCGGCTCCGCATACCTTCTCGTTCAACTCCCCTGAGGGCTACTGCCCTCATTGCAAGGGCCTCGGTACCGTGGTGGACGTGAACATGGATGCCATAGTGCCGAATCCCGAACTCAGCATCGCCGAGGGGGGAATCGTCCCTTTGGGAAAAGTGCGGGAGAACAAGAAGTTCGAGGTCATCCGCTCCATCGCCAGGAAATACAATTTCTCGGTTTACGACCCGGTAGGCGCACTGCCGGACGAGGTGGTGAGCCTGCTGATATACGGTTCCGACGAGTTCTTCCGCATCGGAGATGGAAACCTGAGCCAGATGGTGAACTGGCCGGGTGTGGTGGACCACATCGAAGACAAGGTGGTGTGCCCTGTATGCCATGGCACGCGCCTTCGCGAGGAGACCAACTGTTTCAAGATAGACGGCAAGACCATCGCTGAAGTCTCCGCTATGGAAATCAGCGAGTTGCACGAGTGGCTGGGCACTCTGCCCGCCAAACTCTCGCACCGTGCCGGCACCATTGCGCGCGACATCCTCAAGGAACTGCGCGACCGTGTGTCCTTCCTTATGGACGTCGGGCTGGAGTATCTTTCGCTCGACCGTGCCACCGGTTCGCTTTCCGGCGGCGAGGGTCAGCGCATCCGCCTCGCTACGCAGATCGGTTCGCGCCTGGTGAATGTAATCTACATCCTCGACGAGCCTTCCATCGGACTGCATCAGAGGGATAACATAAAGTTGATCAATTCGTTGAAGGAACTTCGCGACGAGGGGAATACCGTCATCGTCGTGGAGCACGACGAGGCGACCATGCGGGCAGCCGACTGGTTGACCGACGTCGGTCCAGGCGCCGGCCTCGAAGGCGGCCGCATCATCTACAACGGTCCTTCGGACACACGGATCCCTCCGGCGGAAGGTACTCCCCCTTCGGGAGTTCGCCCTTCGGGCTCACCCCACCATTCCTTCGGGACGGTCCCCCCGCTATCGAACCGCGGGTGTTACGTCCCTCAGGGGGATGTCCTTCCGCCGGACGAGGCGGAATCCACCACCCTGAAGTATTTGAATCGTGAGGACTGCATAGAGGTGCCGAAGACGCGGAGAAAGGGCAACGGGAAGGTGCTGACGCTGAAGGGCGCATCCGGCAACAACCTGAAGGATATCAACGTGGACTTCCCGCTGGGCTGCATCATCGGCATCAGCGGAGTTAGCGGCAGCGGCAAAAGCTCCCTCATAAACGAAACTCTTGTCCCCATCCTCAAGAAGAAATTCTACCGTTCCACCGATAAGCCCCTGCCATACAGGGACCTCGAAGGCATACGGAACATCGACAAGATAATCGAAGTGGACCAGAGCCCCATCGGCCGTACTCCGCGCAGCAATCCGGCCACTTTCACCGGAGTATTCGACGACATCCGCATGCTGTTCGAGGACACCCCCGATGCCAAGGTCCGCGGATTCAAGGCAGGCCGTTTCTCCTTCAATGTCGCCGGAGGCCGCTGCGAGGAGTGCAAGGGTGCGGGCATAAAGCTGATAGAGATGAACTTCCTGCCGAGCGTGAGCGTTCCCTGCGAAGTATGCGGCGGAAAGCGCTACAAGGAAGACACCCTCGCGGTTCACTACAAGGGCAGGAACATCAACGACGTGCTGGAGATGAGCATCGCCGAGGCGTACGAGTTTTTCGGCAAGAACCAGCGCATAGCTCCCAAACTCAAGGCCCTCGTGGATGTCGGCCTCGGGTATGTCAAACTCGGCCAGAGTTCCGTGAGTCTGTCGGGAGGGGAGAGCCAGCGCATGAAACTGGCTGCGGAATTGTTCCGCAAGAGCACGGGCAACACTCTTTACATACTCGACGAGCCCACGACGGGCTTGCATTTTGCAGATATCAAGACACTTCTCAGCGTGCTCGGACAGCTCGCCGACCAGGGAAATACGATAATTATCATTGAACACAATCTGGATGTGCTGAAGAGCGTGGATTACCTCATCGACATGGGCCCGGAAGGAGGGCGCAGGGGAGGCAGGATCGTGGCTGAAGGTACGCCGGAGCAGGTTGCGGCAGACCCGGAATCGGTCACCGGACCTTATTTGAAAGAAATGCTATGAGCGAAGAAATTAGCAAGATCGAGGCAGCCCGCAGGGAGTATGCCGACTGGTGCTCCGCAGTGGGCATCGACACCATCGAAAAACTGAACAGCGTGCTTTCCGACGGCCAGGCAATCAGGTTGATAAACCTCTGCGAAGCCCGCCAGGAGCGCAAGTATGCAGAAATCGCGAACCAGATTTTCTGGCACAAGAAGAAGACCAAGATCGTGATGATGTCCGGGCCTTCTTCCAGCGGAAAGACCAGCAGTTCGCTGCGCATCGCCCAGCAATGCGCCGTGCTCGGGCTGAATCCAAAAGTGATAGAACTGGACAATTACTTCGTCGACCGCGAGCATACCCCCAAGGACGAGAACGGCGAATACGACTTCGAGGCCTTGGGCGCGATGAACGTGAAGCTGCTTAACGAAAACCTGAACGACCTGCTTTCGGGGAAGGAAGTCATCATCCCTAAATTCGACTTCAAGACCGGCATCACCATCTTCGATGAGTCCCGCCGCATGAAGCTGGAAGAGAACGACATGCTCTTCATGGAAGGAATCCATGCCCTGAACCCCGA
>ONFK01000168.1 GCA_900317065.1 uncultured Bacteroidales bacterium | reverse complement strand
CGGGAAGTCGAAACTGACTGTTCCTCAGACTTTCTCTGCAGACGTCCGGGACCTTTTCCTTTCCGGAGAAGGGTATTTCGAGGTGCGCCATCACGAAGATTGGCCGATGCAGATCCGTACTACAAAAGGTGTTACTGTCAAAGTCCTCGGAACCACCTTCGACCTTTCCGCTTATGAAGACGATGCTGATGTGAAGGTTACCCTTGTGGAAGGCAGGGTACAGGTTAAAGAAGACAAAACCGGCTCGGTGCATGAAATCAAGCCTTCCCAGGAGATCAGGATAGCTGATAACGTTTCCGTAAACTCACCCAGAAAGGAAATGCCGGAGATCAAGCGTGCCGATATACATAAGAATACCGGTTGGGTGAACGGGGAGCTTATTTTCGACAACACTCCCATGACGGAGATAGTCAAGCAACTTGAGCGCTGGTATGGAGTAAACATCAAAATCATTGATGAGGATATTCTCAATTATAGACTCACTGCTACTTTCAGCACGGAATCTATAACACGCGTGCTGGATCTTATCAAGTTCTCGTCAATTCTTGAATATCGGATAAACGGTACAGATGTATTGATCAGGAAGGGCAAAAGTTAGTGATGCAGACCAAAAGGAGTTTCAATTTCTGGCAGTGGAAGGTCATCATCTGCTCGATGATCGGCTACTCGATGTTCTATTTCGTGCGGAAGAACTTTTCGTTCGCGATGCCCGTGCTGGGTGCGGAATATGGCATCAAGGATTCCAGTTTCGGTATTATCCTCACATTGGGAGGGCTGGTGTACGGCCTCAGCAAGTTTGCGAACGGATTCATCGCAGACCGTGCTAATGCCCGCTGGCATCTTGTGATAGCGCTTACCGCCTGCGTGGTGCTGAATGCCCTTTTCGGGTGGAGTCCCGCCATCAGCCGCTGGATAAGCGGCAGTGCCGAGGGGCCTGATTTCGTAGGGACTCTGGTCACTATTACTGCTGTGTTCATAATACTGAACAACCTCTTCCAGGGGGCCGGGTTCGGGCCATGCAACCGACTGCTGGTCCACTGGATTCCTCCGAAGGAACTGGCGACCAAGATGTCGCTGTGGAATATGTCCCATTCCATCGGTGCGGGCATAGTGGCTGTGCTGTGCGGAGCAATCGTCGCATCTTCTCACTGGCAGTGGTGCTTCTGGATTCCGGCCATAATCTCAGGGGCGGGTGTGATTTTTATCTTCCTGACGCTTCGCGACACCCCGAAATCGGTTGGTTTGCCTGAGCTCCCCGACACCAAGACGGAGCTGGACGAGAATGACAGTCCGGCGGAATACCGCAGGTTTGTGAAAAAGATGGTCTTCCGCAATCCTATAGTGTGGCTTTGCGCGATTTCCGACATGTTCTTGTATGTGGTGCGTTTCGCCGTTCTGGACTGGGGCCCGAAGTTCCTTCAGCAGGGAGACAATCCCCTTTCTCCCACCCTTGCCGGCTGGACAATCGGTATTTTCGAAGTCTGCGGCTGCATAGGGATGCTGCTCGCCGGATGGCTGACCGACAAGCTCTTCAAGGGTAAGGGTCAGCAGATGTGCCTGGTGGAGATGGTCCTGTGTGCGCTTTGTCTCATTGCAATCCACTTCCTGCCGGAAGGTGCCAGCCCTGTGATCATGCTCTCGCTTCTTGCTTTGGCCGGGTTCTTCCTGTACGGCCCGCAGGCGCTCTACTGTGTGGTGACCGGCAAACACGCCACCAAGAAGGCGGCCTCTGCCGCAGCTGGTCTTGTGGGGCTTTTCTGCTATGTGAGCGTGCTGTTCACCGGCCTCGGAATCGGTTTCCTGTCCGATACTTTCGGCCAGGACTTCTGGAACAACCTGTTCATAATCATGGCCGGTGTTTCGGTGCTGAGCGCCGCTGTCCTTATTCCTATCTGGAATATCAAGGACGACGGATATTTGCATGAAGCATAGTGTAATATTTAGTCACATATAAATCCCCTCTTTCGGGAAGGCTCGCGGTCAGATTTGAACGGAGATTATCAGAATTAGTTTACGTCTTCTGGTGTTAGAGATAATTGTTTGACTTCTTCTTCCAAATGTTTGACCTTTGCTCTGGTCAGTCGCTTGTCTTCGCTCCATTCATTCTGTATCTCAGCATATTTCTCTTCCGGGTTCTCCTGCCCGAGCTCCACTGCCGCATGATATGCCCGTGTGGCATAGGCGTCCTTGGAGAATCTGAGGTGATATCCGCAGTAGCCTCCGAAGGCCGCGCTGGCAATGAATAATGCCAAACCCCCGTAGAAGAACCATTTCGCGGCCCTTGTGCCAAGCAGGGGCCGTCGGTTGATGGACCGGAAGTTTCTGTTGAAGTCGTCGAGCGCCTGGTATGCCCCATCCGGCAGCGCGGCGCGCTGTACCGGTATCCGAATGTTCCAAAGCTTTTCTTCCAAAGCGTCGCGCATGTCGTCCAGGTCCCTCTGCTTCTGCTCCTGCTGCACCGTCGGTACGACGCAGCTCTTTTTCACTTCTTCTTTCAGCTCCTTGAACTCCGCGGCCATGATGGCCAGGGGGTCGGTATCGTTGAGATAATTTTCCATGATTAATCTTGTATTAATGTAGTCTTGATTCAAATCGTCTGTCCGTCAAGTCCGCCTGCATGCTGCCGGCCCTTCCGGCATCGAATTCTTCCTGCAGCTCCTCCGGTGTCTTGCGGTGCCTTTTACCGCTCACAGCCGGTTGGGATGGCGTTTTCTCTATCGGTTTAAGCATATCTATGAGGTGGTGGACCATCACGGGCATGGAAACCGGGCGTAACGGTGTGAAATGCCGGTTTTCCTGGTTTTTCTGCTGAAAAACCTTCTTTATGTTCGGATAGGTGAGATACGGTCCAAGGCGCCGTCCGGAGAAGGAGTACTGTTTGCCGTTTCGTCCCTTTACCATAAAAACGACCCCTGTTCTTTCTCCGTGTCTGATCTCGCGCATTACTATGCCCCGTGCCATCAGCGACAGCCGCAGGTCGCCTATGTCGGTGGCGCGGTAGAGCTCTTCCGTTACTATGCGCGCCGTCTGGTAGAGTACCTTGTCTTCCGGCCTGTGGATGTCCTGCGCCAGGCTCTCCGCCTTGTTCTTGCCCCATGTGAGACCGTGCTCTCTGGTGATATCCCTGCATGCCTTGTTGCTTCGCCTGTAGAAGAACTTTTCATCCAGCGGCTGGCCATCATTGTCTATTCGGTTGTACACGATATGGGCGTGCGGGTTGTCTTTTTCTTCATGGGTGGTGATGACGAACTGGGTGTTCGTGATGTGCATCCGGTTCATGTAATCACGAGTGAGGGCCAGCCAAAGGTGGGGCGTGAGTTTCTCACGGTCTTCCGGAGGGCAGGAGAGGATCAAGTGACGGACCGGGTTGCTGATTCCCGGGCGAAGGGCGGCCTGAAGTCGGAAACTCTGCGCTATGCTCCCCGCATCGAACACGGGATCGCCATCCTCGTCCAGAGGTACCTCCACGCCTTCGGATGCGAGCATCCGGACCATCTTGTTGTTATGCCCGTCCGTGTCCAGGATATAGTTCAGTGCACCCGTAAAACCGGAGCCGTGATGGATGAAAGCATACATAAATCAAAGGAGTTTGTTTTGATAGCGGGCAGCAAGGGCCCTAAGTTGTGCCAGGCTTTCCTCGACCTGCCCGGTCGTTACCCGTCCTATGCCGGCATTCAACATCCTGGCGATTCCGTTTATGTTGGTCCCGATGGCGCGCAGGTTGAGAAGGAATTCCTTCAGCATTTCCAGTTCTTCGGGGGTGATCCTCGGGTGTACCCGGCCTTTGAAGACCAGTTCACGTATGAGCGCGGCGCGGGGGATGCCGGTCTGCTCCTCTGCCTTCTTCAGCGTATCCATCTCCTCCTTGTTGAACTTCACCGTAACTGAAAAGGACCGACGTTCATCCGTCGGCTTGACTGGGCGCCCGCCCATGTTTTTGGAACCCGAAAACACTAACTCGCTACCTTTTAATTAACCCGTTTGTCATTAGCCCAGTTATGCCGTGAAATACCAGTGACATTTTTGATATTTTCGCCATTTGTGATATTTTGGAAAATGTCAGTATTGTCAAAAATGTCGAAAATATCATAGTATTTTCTCGTAGCGTCCATGGGCTTCCCAGATGAAAAAAACACCTTTCCCTCTCTTAAGGATCCGGTTGACGGTGCTTGTCGAAAGGCCGAACTGCGCCCCGATACGGATGGCTTCTGAGGTGTCAAATTTATAAGGAAGGGCAAGGATGAAATCCCCATGTTTTTTGGGGTATTTTTGAGGCTTCTTTTCCTCTATGTCTTCCAGGGAGAGACTGGCGGTCTGATAGTAGGATTCCGCCAGGAGTATGGCCCTTTCTGCTGTTTCGATGCCAATCTCTCTGGGCCGGGTCTTCCCCTTGTCGGCCTCCTCCATCGTATGCAGGATCA
>ONFK01000038.1 GCA_900317065.1 uncultured Bacteroidales bacterium | reverse complement strand
GCAATGGAGGCGATGAAGAAGGGCCTGCCATCAAAGGCTACCGTTTGGACGGCCGCAATCGACGAGGAACTGACCAGTCACTCGTTCGTAGTGCCGGGGCTGGGAGATGCGGGAGATCTCGCCTACGGAGAAAAAGTCTAGAGTTCCTTGCGCCAGCGGGCCAGAGGGATGCCCAGCTGACCGCGATACTTCGCGATGGTGCGGCGGGCCACTTTGTAGCCGCGCTTGCCCATTTCCACCACAAGCTGCTCATCCGTGAGCGGCTTTTTCTTGTCTTCACCGTCCACACAGTCCTGAAGGGCCTTCTTGAGTTCACGGGTGGAGACCGTTTCGCCTTCCTGGTTCTCCATTCCTTCAGAGAAGAAATACTTGAGGGGGAAGATTCCGAAATGGGTTTCGATGTATTTGCTGTTGACCACGCGCGAGATGGTCGAGATATCGAAGCCCGTCTTTTCAGCTATATCCTTGAGCACCATAGGCTTGAGGCGGGCGTCGTCGCCGTCGAGAAAGTAATCGTGCTGGAAGTCCAGGATGGCCTGCATGGTACGCTGGAGGGTGTTCTGGCGCTGCTTGAGCGCTTCTATGAACCACTTTGCGGAGTCTATCTTCTGGCGGATGAACGTGGCGGCTTCTTTCTGCGCACGGTCGCCTGAACCTTTCGCGTCTGCCACCATCTCGGAATACTTCTTGTTCACGCGAAGTTCCGGGATGTTGAACCGCGGCATGGAGAAGGACAATTCTCCGTCGTGCTCTTCAAGGACGAAGTCCGGAACAACCTGCTGGGCCTGTTCCACATAGCTGTCCTCCAGCTGCCCTCCCGGGGCGGGATTGAGACGGGTAATGCAGGATATTGCAGCTTTCAGCCTGGTCTCGTCCAGGTTGAGCCGGCTCATCACCTTGTTGAAATGGCGGTTCGTGAACTCCTGGAACTGTTCATTCAGGATACGGTATGCATCCCTCACGTCTTCGTTCTGCCTGCGGGCCTTCAGCTGCAGCAGCAGGCATTCCCTCAGATCCCTGGCGCCGATGCCGGCAGGGTCGAACTCCTGAATCACGGCAAGCATCTTCTCGACTTCCGTTTCAGTGACCTCCAGCCCGGCCCGGAAAGCCATGTCGTCCACGAGAGACTCGATGTCGCGGCGGAGATACCCGTCGCCGTCCAGGCTGCCGATGATGAATGTGCCTATCTGATATTCACGGTCGCTGAGGTTGCGGTATCCCAGCTGGTCCATGAGACTCTCGGTAAAACTCTCGCGCACCGAGAAGGTGTTGTATTCGGGCCGTGGATCCTTGCCCCAGTTATTGATGCGGGTCTTGTAGGAAGGAATCTCCCCGTCGTCCTTGATTTCGTCGATCGAGATGTCCTTGGGTTCGTCGTCCTGCTGCTTGTCGGGGTCGGGACCGTCGTCCAGCACGGGATTCTCCTCGAGCTCGGAACGTATCTTCTGCTCCAGTTCCTGCACCGGCAGCTCGATGAGCTTGATAGTCTGGATCTGGAGAGGAGAAAGACGCTGTGTCTGTTTAAGTTCGAGGCTCTGTTTCTGCATTTCAGTTGACCTTCTTCAGCACTTTCAAGGTATCGACACGATATGCGCTGCGGTTCTCGACAGCAGGATATTTGAAACGCTCCTGAACTATGAATGCGGACGGGAACTGCTGCTTGATGGCTCCCAGCGCGGCCAGGGCTTCGGATTTATTGCGGTAATCCCCTACCGTCACGCGGAAATACGGGCTCGAGAAACTCCTGTATGCGGACACCCCGGGATTCAGCACCTTGAACCTGTAAAGGGCGGCTTCGGAAGCGCTGCGTGCAGACTGGGAATTGTCGAAGAATATGCGTATGCGATAACCGCTGAACTGCTTGTCGCGATTGGCGCGGATGCGGGTTTCCACCGCGTTGCGGATTACGCCCGACTGCCTTACGGTAACCCCGTCCGGCAGTGCATTGAAGATGCTGCTGCCCTCCAGGGTGGAATCCACGGCGGCGAGAGGCGTGAAGACCAGGGAATCCGCGAGCACGTAACCCGGAGGCACCGTCTGCTGGGCGCGGGCTGCGAAGGGAAGCAAAACAAGTATGACGATTACCAGTCTTTTCATTTCTTCAGGAATTTTGTGAGTGGCATATCCTTGTAATCAATATCCTTGCCAATCTTTCCGGCGACGTTCGCCCTGGCGTGCAGGTCCAGGTAGAAATCCTCCGGATTGAAACTCTTGTAGGTGGCGAGCAGCTGCATCAGGGAGATGCCGTCCGCGAGCTGGGCCTGGAGCGGAATGCGGTACACGCGGTCGCACTTTCCATCTACCGACACGGGCTCCCCGGTCACTACTCCCATCACCTCCCCGCCACGCTTGATGGTCGCTTCAATGTCGCGCACCTGAAATGCAGGCGCAGGGTTGCTGATGCCCACCGCGACCACCACGTTGGCGCTCCGGAGGCTCGTCGGAACCACGCTCTCGAGCTCGAACGACGACACGGAGATCTTCTTGTACTTGCTTACGCAGCCGCTCAGCAGCAAACATGCCGCCACCAGCAGGAAGGATATTCTTAATGCCTTTTTCATATAGTTTATTCTTACAAAGATAACATATTTTTTACATATCTTTGCGTCGTGAAAAAGCTTTACATCGAAACATACGGTTGCCAGATGAACGTGAACGACACTGAGGTGGTGTTCTCGATTATGGCAAAACACGGATACGAACGCACGGAGGATATTTCAGAGGCCGACGTGATTATGGCCAACACCTGCTCGATACGCGACAACGCCGAGCAGCGCATCTGGGGCCGCATCGACTATTTCAACACTTTCCGCAAGGCGAAACCGGAACTGGTCGTAGGCATTCTCGGCTGCATGGCGGAGCGCCTGAAAGACGCCCTGCTGGACACCGGCAAGGTCAACGTGGTCGCCGGGCCCGACGCCTACAGGAGCCTGCCCACACTTCTGGAAGCCGTGCAGGAAGGGCATCCCCAAATCAACGTGGAACTCTCCCGCGAGGAGACCTACGGAGACATCTCTCCGGTACGTATAGACCGCAACGGAGTGTCCGCATTCATCTCCATAATGCGGGGATGCAACAACGTATGTTCCTACTGTGTAGTGCCTTACACCCGCGGGGCAGAGCGCAGCCGCGACTATCACACCATTGTTCGCGAGGCCTGCGAATGCGTGGAGAAAGGCTACAAGGAGGTCACCCTCCTCGGGCAAAACGTGGATTCATACAAGTACGAAGACGTGAACTTCGCTGGACTTCTCGCGATGGTCGCACAGATTTCCCCGGAACTGCGCGTACGCTTCAGCACATCGCATCCCAAGGACATCTCGGACGAAGTCATCGATACCATGGCCGCCTGGCCCAATATCTGCCATCACATCCACCTGCCCGTGCAGAGCGGCAACGACCGCATACTCGAGAAGATGCGCCGCCGCTACACCCGCGAGTGGTATCTGGAAAGAGTCGCCAGGATCCGCCAGGCGATGCCGGACTGCGGAATCACCACCGACGCCATCGTGGGCTTCTGCTCCGAAACCGAGGAAGAATTCCGCGACACCCTGAGCATCTTCGAAGAGGTGGGATACGACGCCGCCTTCATGTTCAACTATTCCGAACGCCCGGGAACCCTGGCTTCACGCAATTATCCCGACGACATCCCGCTGGAAGTGAAAACGCGCCGCCTGAACGAACTCATCGCATTGCAAAACTCTCTTTCACTGGAGAGCAACCGCCGGGACGTGGGCAAGACCTTCGAGGTACTGGTAGAAGGTCCTTCGAAAAAAGACCCGTCCGAACTCTGCGGCCGGACGGGATCCAATAAGATGTGTGTCTGGAAAGATTCGCAGCACAAGGCGGGCGATTACACTACGGTGCGCGTACTCGACTGCACCTCCGCCACGCTACTCTGCGAACTTGCCTGACAGTACAAAGGCAGCAGCCTCCGAGACGACCCCCTCCCTGAAGGGCGCCCTCCCCCTAGCCGGGGGTGGCAGGTCTGCTCGGAGGCTGCTGCCTTTGTGCTACTTCACTATCTGGTCTTTCAGGAATTTGGCAAGATCCGTCTTGAATACATCGCGGTAGGAGCCAAGACCGTCACCCTTGCGATAGGGCGGATGGTTGAATCCCCAGCCGTGTCCTCCGCCAGGATAGATATGCATCGTGGATACGATATCGTATTTGCGCAGGGCATAGTAATAGTCGATACTGTTCTGGATTGGAACTCCCCCGTCATTGCCGCTGAGGCCTATGAAAGTGACCGGAGTGCGTCCGTTAACCCTCTTGTGCAGGGAATACCATTCGATATCTTCTTCCGAAGGAGCGGTTCCGATAAGGTTGTTGCGCGAGCCCATGTGGGTGACGCCCTTTTCCATGCTGATTACGGGATAGATGAGCACGGAGAAGTCCGGACGGGTGATGTCATCGACATAGAGGGTGGATGCGCTCGCAGCGAGGTGGCCGCCGGCGCTGAATCCCATCACGCCTATCTTGTCGATCCCCCACTCCGCAGCATGATAGCGGCAGTAGCGGAATGCGTTCTGAACATCGGTGAGCGGAACGGTCTTGTGTCCGTAAGGCAGGCGGTAGAACATGTTGCAGACTGCGATTCCCTGGCTCAGGAGCCATTCCACGGTGCAATAACCTTCGTTCACCTCGGACACGAACCAGTATGCTCCGCCGGGGCAGTTGATTATCATCAGGCCGTTGGGGTTTTCTGGGAAGTAGATTTCCATGCGGGCGCTGTCGCCTATGTCGTAGACATCGCCGGAGGGCCTCACGGTCTCGGGACCGTGCTTGCCGTTGTCTTCGCCGGGGCCGAAGGTGATGGCTACGCCGTCCTCGACTATGCCCTTGTCAACTCCCTGTCCTTCGGGATAGAGGTAGACAATCTTGTTCTGCTTGATGGGCTTGTCGTCGTTCACGCCGGCAAACATCATCACTGGCATCAGCAGTGCCAGGATAGGTAAGAGGATTTTTTTCATTATTCTACGAATGCTACTATTTCACCTTTGACAACGTTCTTTCCCTGCTTTGCGGTCACTGCGACTATCCTTCCGTCGCGTGCGGGCACTATCTCCTCGCGGCCGTAGTAGGTCTGCACATAGCCGACGGGCTCCCCTGCCTTCACGGCCGTACCCGCGACGGGTGCGGAGGAATCGTCGTCCACATCCACCTGCCACAGAAGCTGGCCCTTGACGGGAACCTGCACCGGGACTGCATGAGGATACTTCTCAGTATATTCTTCCACGCTGAATTCGGGCATCTCCACGACGGGGCGCGTCACCTTGATGGGAGCGCCGGCCTTGGCACGGAAGTCCTCGAGTTCGGCATTGAAGCGCTGCTTGGCAAGGCCGGAACGGAAGTCGCGGTACTGCCTTTCGTGCATGGCGAACTCGAAGAGTTCCTCCTGGTCGGGCCCTTCGTCCCAGCCCTCTTCCTTCATCATCTGACGGAACTTCGGGAGTTCGTCCGGATACATGTCCTGAGGATTGCCGGTGTAGAATTCGTCGCCTTTCTCCTTCACCAGCTGCACGATCTCGGGAGCAAGTTCGCCGGGGAGCCTGCCCATCTTTCCGAGTATCATTCCCCATGTATCCTTGTCGATGGTAGTCCAGCGGGGATTACCCTTCACCACGTTCAGAAGGTTCATGAGAGCGGTATTCTTGACATACTGGCTGAACGGAGTCACGAGGGGCGGATAACCGAGTCGTGGCCACACATACTGCACTTCCTCGAAGAGCTTGACCATCAGGGTGTCGAGGGTGATATCCGGACGGCCGGCAGCGCGTTCGGCAGCGTTCACGGCGCCGAGGAAAGGCTTGAGGTCGGCCATCATCGAGCCCATCATACCTCCGGGAAGGCCGCAGCCTACCAGCAGCGAAGTCATGACCTTGTTTGCGGGGTTGATCCAGTAGCCGAGGAAGTCGTCGATAAACTCCTGGGTGAGAGCGCGCACCTGCATGTATGCGTCCATATTGATATCCTTCACCAGGAAGCCGTCGGCCTTGAGCATCTCGCGGACGGTGATTACGTCCGGATGCACCTTGCCCCAGGAGAGGGGTTCGACCGCCACGTCAATGTAGTCGGCGCGGGCGCGGGCGACCTCCAGCATGGATGCAGGGCTGAAGCCGGGGCCGCAGTGGCCGTGGTACTGCACCTTGATATGAGGATATTTCTTCTTGATTTCGGATGTCAGCTGCGCGAGGAAGGTGGGGCGTCCTATGCCCGCCATGTCCTTGAGGCAGATTTCATCTGCTCCGTACTCTACCAGATGGTCGACCACGCCCATGTAGTATTCTACGGTGTGGACCGGCGAATAAGTGATGGAGAGGGCCGCCTGGGAGATCATTCCAGCCTTCTTGGCGTACTCGACGGAGAGTTTGAGGTTGCGGTGGTCGTTGAGGCCGCAGAAGGAACGGGCGATGTCGGTGCCCTGGGCCTTCTTCACCTTGAACATCAGTTCGCGCACATCCGCCGGCACGGGGTTCATGCGGAGGGCGTTGAGACCGCGCTCGAGCATGTGGGTCTGGATTCCCGCCTTGTGGAAGGGGGCCGTCCACTTGCGCACGGCGATGTTGGGATTCTCGCCGTAAAGAAGATTTACCTGTTCGAATGCGCCGCCGTTGGTTTCAACGCGGTCGAAGCATCCCATATCTATGATTGCGGGGGCTACCCTGACGAGTTGGTCGACTCTGGGCTGGTATTTGCCCGAAGACTGCCACATATCCCTGTAGACCAGGGAGAACTTGATTTCTTTTGCCATAGTGAGCACAAATATACAAAATAAACTTGCAGGGTTAAAATAATTTTGTACCTTTGTGGTCCCTAACACGGTGCGATTAGTTCAGTTGGTAGAGCACCAGATTGTGGTTCTGGTTGTCGTGGGTTCGAGCCCCACATCGCACCCAAAGCAAAAGACGAGGTCCAAACGGCCTCGTCTTTTGCTTTGGGTGCATAGCACCTTTGTTCAGGGGCGCTGCCCCTAAAGTACCCCGCGGCTCCCGGGCTTTGTCCTCCGGACCGCCCTCCGCCGTTCGCGCTGAAGCGCTCATTTTTTGTTTTGTTCCGGATTTTACCTCTTTTTCGGAACAAACACTTCAAATCGAAACGTTTGTTCCCGTTTCAGGCCTGTTTTCGGAACAAACCTCCATAGGAATCACTGACCAGCCTTATTTTTCCGCCCCATCACCCAACCACCTAAATGGCGGCATCCATGGCATTCTCCAACTGTACAAGGTCGAATAATACCCCGGGGACCTTGTATACCCCCGGATTGCAGGAGTATGTTTTCTATTGAAAAGTTGCAGATTCAATTTTTATTTGTACCTTTGCTAAGTCATGTGATTAATGACAATTTGTACCGAACCTAAAAACAGACATCTACTCCTAATAGGTGTCTGTTTTATTTCACTCAAAGACACTTAACTCGAGGGGAGGTGATGAATCAAGGGAGTCCGTTGTCTTCACAAGGTACAAATTATTAATCATATGAAAAGAAAGACTAGGAGTGCCTGATGTAGAAGAGTGAAAGGCTCTGCCGCAAGGCGGCTCTGTTCTATCCCCTCGAGTTTTTTGAGTATTTGAGTCCATCTTGAGAAGGACGGCCAACACTACTACGGCAATCTCAAGGCCCTGACTGACCATTGGTCCAAGGATGCCATCGGGGTCTCTTACTCGTACTTGAAGAACCTCAACATCACCGAAGAAAAGCCCTATAGGAATGATATTTGCATCATTCGCAGAGGTTGTATTGTTACCTCATCAAGACATGAAAAGAATTAAAGGAATCATTCTATTTGCCGCCGTTGTGTCTTTTATAAGTTGCGGCTCTGCTAAACAGGCCACTTCAACTATTGTAGGTGGAGACTACGATGCAAAAAAAAACACCACCGAGTATTTTGTGTTTCCCTACGGTCAAGTTTCAATTCCTGGCAAATGGGAGAAAACCTCTTACAATCGTGTTTCAAGACAGCAATTCTTCCGCAATGACGAGTCTGTCAACATTGCCGTTTCATTTGGTCCCTACGATAAATACGAGTTTAACATGGATGGCTCGTTAAAGGGATATGAGTTTGTAGAGGCTTACTACGAATGGGAGTCCAAATACTTCGTTTCAAATGGACTTGAGTGCAAGATTCTTGAGACTGATAAAGCGAATAAACACATCTTATTTCGCGTCTTCGGTAATAAGTTCGATACCTATATCTTGATTTGCGAAAAGAATGGATTTGTCAGCAACTTCTCAATCAATGCAACGGACAAATGGACCGAGCAACAAAAGGTTGATTTCCTGAAGAGTCTCTTATAACGAATCAACGAATCCGTTTAATACAAAAAGAAAAGGTGATACATTCAGCAACGGTGTATCACCTTTTTAATATTGTAAACTGATACGTTTCGCCGTTCAGCGCGAGCGGTAGCAGCGGAGGGTGTTCTTCATCAGCATGGCGATGGTCATGGGGCCGACGCCGCCGGGGACGGGGGTGATCCAGCCTGCGACAGGGGCGCAGGAGGCGAAGTCCACGTCGCCGCAGAGTTTCCCTTCGGCATTGCGGTTCATGCCCACGTCTATCACCACGGCTCCGGGCTTGACCATGTCCCCGGTAATCAGGCCGGCCTTCCCTACCGCGACCACCAGCACATCGGCCTGACGGCACACGGCGCCCAGGTCTGCGGTGCGTGAGTGGGCGATGGTGACGGTCGCATTGCGGTCCAGCAGCAGTTTCGCAACCGGCTTGCCCACAATGTTGCTGCGGCCCACCACCACGGCGTTCTTGCCGCGCAAATCGTATTCTATGCTGTCCAGAAGCCTCATCACGCCCGCGGGAGTGCAGGGCACGATGCAATCCTTCCCAAGCCACAGCCCGGCAACGTTGGAAGGATGGAATCCGTCCACGTCCTTCTCTGCGGAGATGGCATCAATCACCTTCTCCTCGTCTATATGCTTGGGGAGAGGAAGCTGGACGAGAATGCCGTCCACGGCAGGATCTTCGTTCAGCACGGATATCTGCGACAGCAGTTCGTCTTCCGAAACAGCGGCGGGCAGTTCAACAAGCTTCGATTCCATCCCGGTATATGCGGCAGCCTTGATCTTGTTGCGCACATACACCTGGCTTGCAGGGTTATCCCCCACAATGATTACGCAGAGGCAGGGTACCCGCTCACCACGGGACACGATCCCGGCGACCTCCGCCTTAACTTCGTCCTTTACGGCCTGACTGATGGCCTTTCCGTCTATTATCATATTTCCAATGCGCAGTGCGCTATATCATTCCTGTAAAACAAATTGTCGCAGCGTACCCTGGCCACCTCGCGGTACACGTTCGCACGGGCGTCGGCCACGTCGGTACCGCTTCCTACTACCATCAGCACACGGCCGCCGGATGTGGTCAGCACACCGTCGCGAAGGGCTGTTCCCATATGGTAGACCTTGGCCTCAACCCCGGTCAGGCCTATTTCAAAGCCTTTTTCGTACTTGCCGGGATAGCCCTTCGATGCCAGCACCACGCCCAGCGTAACGGCATCTCTCCACACGGGTTCAGAGGTCTCGCGGCCGCTTGCAACCGCATCAAAGATATCAAAAATATCGCTCTCGAGCAAAGGCAGCACCACCTCCGTCTCCGGATCCCCGAAGCGGGCGTTGAACTCTATCACCTTTATGCCCTGGGGAGTTTTCATCAGACCTCCGTAGAGCACACCGCTCAGCGGACATCCCTCCGCGACCATCGCGGAAGCCGCCTTGCACATTATCTCCCTGAAGGCAAACTCCCTGTCGGCCTCAGTAATGAACGGCAGGCCGGTGTAGGCCCCCATTCCGCCGGTGTTCGGGCCCTTGTCGCCGTCAAAGGCGCGCTTGTGGTCCTGCGACAACGGCATGGGATATACACGGTCCCCGTCCACGAAACACAGGAAGGAGAATTCCGGG
>ONFK01000167.1 GCA_900317065.1 uncultured Bacteroidales bacterium | reverse complement strand
TCCGGCATCGCTCACCGAAGCCATCAACGCCAAGAACGAGGCCGTGCAGAACGCTCTCAAGGCCGAAAACAAGGTGAAGGAAGCCGAGGCTGAAGCCAAGATTGCCATCGCCAAAGCAAAGGGTGAAGCCGAAGCCATGAAGATCCAGGGTGACGGCGAGGCCTATTACAACCGGGTGGTGGCCGCTTCCCTCAACAGCCTCCTCGTGCAGCAGTACGCCATCGAGAAGTGGGACGGCAAGCTCCCTACCTACAACGGCGGGAACACCACTCCCTTCGTGAATCTGAAATAGGGACTAAAAACGTATTTAGATTAATGCGGCAGTCCCAGGACTGATCGCAGGTTCCGGACATTCTCGGCGCCGGCTTTTGCAATGTCCAGACTTCCTTGCTCATACCCCCGGATTGCCCGCAGAGAGATTCCGCTCTGTTCAGACAATTCCCTTTGACTCAGGCCTGCATCCTTGCGGGCCTTTTTCAAATACAGGCCTTTGTTATATTCTGCAAGGCGTTTTTCTGCATAAAGCACAGACCGGGACAAATCGGCTTCATGCAATGTGGAATATACGGAATACAGTTCCGAAACACCGATTCCATCCTCTTCCAGTTCGGAGAAACTCTTGTTCAAATGCCATTGCAGATATGCGAGAGTCCAGCCGGTCCAGTACTCAGGACTGCCCATGTATATTTCCGTGTCTTCGACGGGAAGGCTGTCGCCGGTATCAGAAGCCACCTTGAGGGCCAGCTCGATCCCGGACAAGCCGCACAGATATCTGGGATTCCTTCTTTCTATCTGGGCAGAGACAGGGCTCGCCAGGAAACGCGACCAGAACAATTCCAGCTCCTGACCGCAGATTCTGACGGCATAATCCAGCATAGCTCCGATTCCGGACATTACATCTTCGAGGTAACAGTTATTGTATGCGCGGGTCATCATTCTGCCATTTTTCTCTGATAATATCTACTATGTACACTGCATCAAGAAGCGGGGTCTCCTTCTGTACAGTGCGAAATGCATCCCTTGCCGCTTTATCTCTGGCCATTCGCCTGGCATACCAGACACCGCGGATTGCCGGTGCAGCGCCAAGATACATAAGTGCCTCATACGCCCTCACACTGCGGATTACCACCTGTTCCCCCAGCTTTCCGAGATGCATTGCACGCCCCAATTGCTCAAGCGTAATGGTATTGTTCAAGAAGGCCCGGGCAAAAGAAAAATAAGAGTCATCGGCACGGTAGCCTACCAGAATATCACTGCTCTTATAGTCCGGCAGAAAGTTGTCCAGAATATATTTTTTCGCTTGCCGGGGAAGCGGCGCTGCGATATCGAAAATACGGTTATCGAGAAGGACTGCCAGCCAGTTCAAGATATGATACTTCCGGCTGTTAAGATTGATTGTTACAAGGCCTGTATCATCAAGTACATATTTATTGGCAAACCCTGTGTAATGGTCGGTACACGCCCATTCGTAGGCCAACTCCAGATTTTTTGTGCAATAGAATCCGGGGCCATAGTCATTGTAGGGCCTTCCCCCTCCATATAAAGGTTTACTTATTATTCTGTCAGAGCCATGATACAGTTCCATATTTGCAAAAGTAACATTTTAATGTCAGTTTTGCAAATATCTTTTACCGGCATTCCTGCGGAAGATCAAACTGGAAAACGGATGTCACCACTCCTTTTTCCTTCCGGGCATTGCCGGAATGGAATTCCAGATACAAGCGACCGTTGCGGACTTTCACGCTCTCGATCTCGGCATGTCCGTCGCGGGCTATCTCGAATCTGTCCAAGGCATCACGATCTTCGGGTAGCTTTACGAAACGCCGGCTGAGCACATTCCCTTCATAGTCATAAACGGTGAGTGCCGCCTTGCCGCCATAAGGGTCACGACCTCCCGTGCCCTCGATAAAGAGCACATGGTCGCCATAGACTTCAAAACCCTGCCAGGCATAGTAGCACACATCCTGCCAGGTTTTCCCTTTGTTGGTGGTTCCGAAATCAGCCAGCGGAGTGAGTTTGCGAAGGTCATGCGCCAGGATCGAAGGCGTCAGTTCATATTCTTCCGCTTCCGGAGCCCCGTCACCCCCACGCCTGTGAGTATTCAAGACAATAGTGTCCAGAGGCAGGGCCAGGGCCTCGCTGAGCCGGTAAACTCTTATCGAGCGGCTGTGGTCTCCCCTGCCCGGAAGATGGGCGCTTACTCCGAGCAGATCATGCTCCTTGTCCAACGACACATTCACATCGCCGATGTGGTCCACAAAAAACCATTCTATCGAGGGATCTTCCGGGTACAGGGCCTTGCCGTTCTCGAATTTCACACGTGCAATCGCCTGTGCGCCCCAATATGAACGGGGAGCCCGTTTTTCGGCATAATCCCCTATCCAGACGTATGTACCGTCGCCGGCATCCTCGACGCTCATTCCGGTCGGATGGCCGCAGTAGTACAGGTCCATCGAACCATAGGTCTCCGTAGAGAAACCCTCCGGACGCGGAGGCAGTTTGGTGATGGTGACATAAGACATGGAGGGAAGCATGATGGCGGCATAATACAGATTCCCGTCCTTGTCGATGTCGAATTGCTGCGTGCCTCCGAGAGTATCATGGGTAATATGGGTGAGATCGAAGATGTTCCTTTCCGAAATACCTTCATGGAATTGCCCAAGCGGCCTCCGGGAGCAGCAGACAACTCCCAGAAGCAGCAGGGCGGCAATGCAATATCTAATTGTTCTCTTCATTACGGTATTCATCAAGTATAGGAGGGCAGGTGTGACCGCCATAGCCTCTGGCAACGCCCTTCATCTGCTCCTCTGCGCAGTAAATGCCGACCAGTTCACGGTAAGCGTCATCAAGAATAGCATTATGCAACTGCCTGGTGGAATAGAGTTGGTCGTCTATGACTGCACGCAATTTCAGCACACGCCAACGCCAACTGTCCCGCATAGATGGTATCATATCAGCCTCTATTTTATTGGCAAGAGCAAGATTATCGGCACATATCTTCCCACGGCGCGACAGTTCCCCGGCAGGTCCGTTAACAATATAACTCTTTACGAAATAATCGTTTTCGCTTCCTTCCACATAGGTTTCGTGGGTGTCTTCCAATGTATGGATGAATGCCACAAAGTCTTCTTCATTGCATCCCGGGAACTCATAACGGGAATATTCACGCAAGAGGTCATCCGCGTGGAGCAGAGGGTTTTTGTAAAGCCCGTTCACAACGAATTTGTTCAAGTCCTCGAACAATCCCTCGGAATAAAGCTGGCATCCGCTGGAAACCGCCTCCGACTGACGGAACAGCCTTTCGAAACGGGCGGGAGTGGCAATTGCGCCAAAACTCCCCCAGGGATAACGGCCCCACATGCTGATCTCCGGAAAAGTAATGACTCTGACTCCTTCCGGAAGAGGATGTTCCAAGGGATACTTGGGGAAATCGCCGTGGGAATCTACGACGATATAATCTACCCAGTCTTGGTTTCTCAGGAATTCATAGAAGAGTTCCCAGTCGGCATCGTCGAAACACCAGGTGGATACAAGTTTCAGGCAGCCCGGGAACGCCTCGTCAAAAAGATGGCGGTAGCGTTCTATGAGTTTGACATATCCCTTACCTCCCCATGGGCTGCACAAAGGGCAGCCGCAACCCCCTTCATCGTAGGGCCAGAATTCGATTCCGGATATGGGATGGCCGGTCAACTGGCTTATATGATCCTTTTTAACGTTTAGCAGGTAATCCATTGCTCCCGGTATCTCCGGGCAGACACACCACTCGTTGCCGCCACGCCTCCAGTCGGTATTGAGCGTGGCCCTGAACTTCGCCGGCATATCGGCAGGTGCCACATTTCCCCCTCCGGACACAGTAAGGTCCATATCCAAATCCCTTACCCTGTATGCCATGGCTTTGGAAACCGCGGCAAAGGCGGCCTTGTCGGCATCTGTCGCGTGTGCCGCATCCACCGCAGGGTAATTGAGTATGGTATGTACTGCATTCATCCCCCACAATGCCATATCATCGATATAGCGGAGCATTCTTTCTGCCGGGGCACGGTGATACCAGTTATCGAAATGGCGCCCGAAATATACCTCGCGGAATGGTTTGGCAGGAGCAAAGGTCAAAACGGTATCCGGCAGGCAAAAGGTCCGCTCTCCATAAGATATTGCCCGGAGCAATACCCCGGCGCCGGCAACCACCGCGCGGAAGCGCGCTCCTCGTATTACGGCCTTGCCTCTGCGCACATTGATTTCAGCACGCTCCCCGTCCAAAGAAGGATCGATGAGGAATTTGACTTTCAATGCCGCAGCACAGCTGGAAGAAGGCGTTCGTTCCTCTATGCGTGACCTGAAAAGATCCGCAACAAAGGACTGTGCATCAGGCAATGCAGTGACATCGCATTTCACGGAAGAATACTCCTTTCCGGAATGTCCTGCAGGATTGC
>ONFK01000008.1:16294-17494 GCA_900317065.1 uncultured Bacteroidales bacterium | reverse complement strand
CTACGATTCCACACATAATGAATCAAATACACAAATTTCGAAGTGCAAATATAGCAAAAAAAACATCTCCTCAATAGGCCTGTTCGTGAACACCGGCCACTGCCCTGCCGCTGGGGTCGTTCCTGTCCTTGAATGCCGCGTCCCATTCGAGGGCGACGGCGGTGGAACAGGCCACGCTGGCTTCGCTGGGAACGGCACGGGCGGCACTCTCGCTCGGGAAGAGCTCCGCAAAAATCGAACGGTAGTAGTATTCCTCCTTGCACTGCGGCGGATGGACGGGGAAACGCTCCGCAACATGCGCCATCTGCTCGTCGGATACCGCCTTGGATGTAATCCGTTTCAGCGTGTCGATCCAGGAATAGCCCACTCCGTCACTGAATTGCTCTTTCTGCCGCCATACAATCTCATCCGGCAACAAATCGGAAAAAGCCTCACGGACAAGCCGTTTTTCGATCGTTTTGCCAGGGCACATCTTCGCCTCGGGGTTCAGTCGCATTGCCACATCCAGGAACTCTTTGTCCAGGAAAGGCACACGGCCTTCCACGCCCCATGCGGCCAGGCTCTTGTTGGCCCGGAGACAGTCGTAGAGGTGGAGCTTCGAGAGCTTGCGGACCGTCTCTTCATGGAAAGCGCGCGCATCCGGTGCCTTATGGAAATACAGATATCCCCCGAAAATCTCGTCCGCGCCCTCTCCCGAAAGAACCATCTTGATACCCATCGACTTGATGACCCGGGCGAGCAGGTACATCGGCGTTGAGGCACGGACGGTTGTGACGTCGTAGGTCTCCGTATAGTAAATCACATCCCGGAGTGCATCCAGTCCCTCCTGGATGGTGTAGTTGATCTCGTGATGGACGGTGCCGATATGCTCGGCCACCAGCCTCGCTTTCGCCAAATCCGGAGCTCCCTTCAGGCCGACGGCGAATGAGTGCAGGCGGGGCCACCAGGCCCGCGTACGGGAATCGTCCTCGATACGCATGGCGCTGTACGTTTCGGCAATGGCCGAAATGACGGAGGAATCCAACCCGCCGGAAAGCAGTACCCCATAAGGTACGTCCGACATCAGCTGGCGTTTCACGGCGTCCATCAGCGCCTCCCGGACGGACAGGACACTGGCGGCATTGTATCTCACGGCATCGAAATCCATCCAGTCGCGTGTGTACCAGCGCTTCATGCCCGGCTCCCGGCTCCAGTAGAGCT
>ONFK01000008.1:0-16288 GCA_900317065.1 uncultured Bacteroidales bacterium | reverse complement strand
CCGATATACAGCGGAATCACGCCGATAGGATCGCGGGCAATCAGGAAGGCGTCTTTCTCCGTGTCATAGAGCACGAAGGCGAATATCCCGCTGAGTTCTTCCAGGAAATCCGGTCCCTTTTCGCGATACAATGCCAAGATGACCTCGCAGTCGCTTCCTGTCTGGAAATCATACTTCCCGGCATATCGCCGACGGATCTCCTGGTGGTTGTAGATTTCGCCATTCACGGCCAGCACCAGTTTCCCATCCGGAGAAAGCAGGGGCTGCCCGCCCGATTCCGGATCGACGATGCTCAAGCGCTCATGGGCCAGGATCGCACTTCCGCCGCTCCAGATGCCGCTCCAGTCCGGACCGCGATGACGGATCCTGCGACTCATTTCCAGGGCCTTCCGGCGCAGGGCGTCAGACTGTTCCTGAACATTGAGAATACCTACGATTCCACACATGGCCTTATCCTTTTATGCGTTGTAGCAGCTTTCGCCGTGTTCGTAAATGTCCAGGCCTTCTTCCTCCACCCGTTTGCCGACTCGCAAGCCATGGAACTTCTTGATGCCGAAGAAGAGCAGGAAACCGGTCGATGCCGCCCAAAGGTCGATGGCCAGGATACCCAGGCACTGTACGCCGAAAAAGTGCCAGCCGCCGCCATAGAATGCGCCGCCGTCGGTAGCGAGCAAGCCGGTCAGGAGCGTGCCGAGGATACCGCAGACACCATGAACGCTGGAAGCGCCGACCGGATCATCAATATGCAGCTTGCGGTCGATGAACTCAATGGAGAAGACCAGCACGACACCGCAAATCAGGCCGATAATGACCGCGCCGAGTGGGGAAACGAGATCGCAGCCTGCCGTGATACCGACCAATCCCGCGAGGATGCCGTTGAGGGTCAGGGAGAGCGAGGGTTTTCCGTACTTGATCCAGGTCAGGAACATCGTCGCCACTCCCCCGGCCGCAGCCGCAAGGTTGGTGGTCAGAAAGACATGGGAAATCGCCGTGCGGTTCACCGCGCCGGAGGCCGCCAGTTGCGAGCCCGGATTGAAGCCGAACCACCCCATCCAGAGGATGAACACGCCGAGCGCCGCCATCGTCAGGTTGTGGCCGGGGATGGCCCGGCTCTTGCCGTCGGAGGTGTATTTGCCGATACGGGGGCCGAGCGCGATCGCACCAATCAGCGCCAGAACGCCGCCCACGCTGTGGACAATCGCCGAACCGGCGAAATCGTGGAAACCGAGTTCTGCGAGCCAGCCGCCGCCCCAGGTCCAGTGGCCTTCAATCGGATAGACCAACAGCGAGATGACCGCACTGTAGACCAGATACATCGAGAACTTCGTCCGCTCGGCCATTGCGCCGCTCACAATCGTGGCCGAGGTGGCACAGAAGACCGTTTGAAAAATCAGGAAGCCCTCCACGGGCAGGTCACTCTTGTAGAAAGACAGGTCGCCCCAGTTGGGCATGCCGATGAAACCGGCGCCGTCGCTGCCGAACATGAATCCGAAGCCGACGAACCAGAAAAGCAGGGAGCCGAACATGAAGTCCACAAAGTTCTTCATCAGGATGTTCGCCGTATTCTTGCTGCGGGTGAATCCCGCTTCGCACAGCGCAAAGCCCGGTTGCATGAAGAAGACCAGCATGGCAGCCAGCAACATCCAGACAGTATCGAGGGAAATAGCGATATCGTTCATTTTACATACGTTTTAAAGGGTTCTACTTCTTGTCCCGGAGCACCGTGTCGCCGTGCTCTCCCGTGCGGATGGACCAGGTGTCAATGACGTCGCTGATGAAAATGCGGCCGTCTCCAATCTCTCCGGTCGAGGCCGTCTTGAGGATTACCTCGACGGTCGGATCGACAAACTGGTCGCGGCACACGATGGTCAGGGCCACGCGTTCGATCACGTCCGTGGAATACTGGACGCCACGATAGATGCGCTCCTGGCGGCTCTGGCCGATGCCGTGCACATTGTGGTACTCGAACCAGTTGATGTCTGCTGCGAGCAAGGCCTCCTTGACCTCCTCGAACTTCGTCTTGCGGACGATGGCTTCAATCTTTTTCATACACTACTATTTTTAGGTTGGTTTGTGTCCATAAGGGTATAGAACCCCCTTGACCAGCGAAATATCAGATTTCGCAAGTAATTGATAATTAATATTTTAGAATAATGCTACCTCCTAGAGCTGCAATTGGAATCCCAATACGTTCTCGACATAGTTCACGAAGGCCCCGTTACAGAGACGGACGCCGCCGGGCGTGGGATACTCCCCGGTGAAATACCAGTCGCCGGGGTGGTCGGGACAGGCCCGGTGCAGCCCCTCGATACTCTGGAAGACCAGTTCTACCGGCGTCTGCATCCCCTCAGGCCGGAGCATCTCCACAATCTTCCTGTCGATCTGCTCCGTCGTGAACGGCGCATAAATCTTCTGCACATGGTTCTCGGACATGGGATCCTCCTTGCAGGCGCGGTACACATCGGCAATCAGCTGCTGCATCCCATGGTCGCGAATCAATGCGATGGCCGCGCGGAAGGCGCAGAGCTCCTCCAGATGCGACATGTCGATGCCGTAGTAATCCGGATAGCGGATCTGGGGTGAACTGGACACCATCACGATCTTCTTGGGGTGCAGACGGTCTAGGATCTTGAAGATGCTCTCCCGCAGGGTGGTTCCGCGCACGATGGAATCGTCGATGACAACGAGATTGTCTTCGTACGGGACCAGCGAACCGTAAGTGACGTCATAGACGTGAGCGGCAAGGTCGTTCCGCGCCCCGTCTTCCGTGATGAACGTACGCAGTTTGATGTCCTTCCACACCACCTTCTCGATGCGCACGTCGTGATCGAGCCGGCGCACGCCGTCCGTCATTCCGTGGAACGCCACTTCCGCCGTATTGGGGATGTAGGAGAACACCGTATGGGCCACATCGCCGTCGACCGCCTTCAGGATGGATTCCGTCAACTGCTCCCCCAGCCGCTTGCGCTCCTGATAGACGTCCCGGTCGGAGCCGCGGCTGAAGTAGATTCGTTCGAAGGAGCAGGCGCTCAACCGCTGGGCGGGCAGGATCTGCTCCAGCAGGCTTTCCCCATTCTTCCGCACGATCAAGGCCTGCCCCGGAAGGAGTTCGCAGACATCCGAGGCTTCCAGGTTGAAGGTCGTCTGGAGGACGGGCCGCTCGCTGGCCAGGACGACCATCTCCTCATCGCGGTAATAGAAGGCGGGACGGATGCCCCAGGGGTCGCGCACGGCGAACATCTCGCCGCTGCCGGTCAGCCCGCACATCACATAGCCTCCGTCATAGTGTGACATCGTGGTCTTCAGCACGTTGGCCATGCAGATATGGTCGTCGATGTAGCGCGTAAGATCGAGCCCTTCCAGCCCCTTCTCCGTTGCCTCGTCGAAGAGCCGTTCCACCTCCCGGTCCAGCCGGTGGCCCATCAGTTCCAGCGTGATGTAAGCGTCGCCGCGCAGCCTGGGCGACTGACCTTGCGCCGTCAGGAACTGGAACACCTCGTCGATGTTGGTCATATTGAAATTGCCGCACAGACAGAGGTTCTTCGCCCGCCAGTTGTTCCGGCGCAGGTAGGGATGGACATAGGTCAGCCCGCTCTTTCCGGTGGTGGAATAACGGAGGTGGCCCATGTACAACTGCGCGTGAGCCGGCGCTTCCACCCGCTTGAAGATCTCCGTGATGGCATCCGGACCTTCCGCCCGCTCCCGGAACATATATTCCGTGCCCACTTCCGCTTCCAGGTCCACATAGGCCAGTCCGGCCCCCTCCTGCCCGCGGTTGTGCTGCTTCTCCATCATCAGATAGAGTTTCTCCAGGCCATAGCGGGTTGTCCCGTACTTCCGCTCGTAATATGAGAGCGGTTTCAGCAGACGGATCAGCGCGACGCCGCAATTATGCTTCAGGGGTTCCATCGATACAGGCTTTGATGAAGGAGACAAACAGCGGATGCGGATTCAGTACCGTCGAGGAATACTCGGGGTGGAACTGGGTGCCGATGTACCAGCGCAGCGTAGGAATCTCCACGATTTCCACCAGGTCTGCGTCGGGATTCACACCCACACACTGCATACCGGCCTTCTCGTACTCCTCCCGGTAACGGTTGTTGAACTCATAGCGATGACGGTGGCGCTCGGCAATGGATTCCTTACCGCCATAGGCTTCAAAAGCGCGGCTTCCGGGACGGAGCCTGCAGGGATATTCCCCGAGGCGCATCGTACCACCCATCTGTGTGATATTCTTCTGTTCCTCCATCATGTCGATGACATTGTGCGGCGTGTCGGCGCGCATCTCGCTGCTGTCGGCATCGGCATAGCCGAGCACATCGCGGGCGAACTCGATCACCATCATCTGCATGCCGAGGCAGATGCCGAAGCATGGAACATCATGGGTGCGGGCATATTCCGCGGCGAAGATCTTTCCGGGAATCCCCCGCTGACCGAAGCCCGGGCAGATGACGATACCGGCCATACCGGACAGTTTCTCCGCCACGTTCTCGCGCGTGATTTCCTGGCTTCCGACGAAATGGATCTTCACCTTCACGTCGTCGTAAATGCCTGCGAGGTTCAGACTTTCCCGGATACTCTTGTAGGCGTCTTGAAGATCATATTTGCCTACCAGGGCTACATGGATTTCCCGACTTGCGTTCCTTTGCTTTTGCAGGAAGTCGTGCCAGGATTTCATCGCCGGTGTCTCCCCTACAGGAATGCCGGTCTTCCGGAGGATGGCGGCGTCCAGCCCCTGACGCTGCATGTTCACGGGGACATCGTAGATGCTGGGCAGGTCTTCGCTCTGCACTACGCATTCTAGGTCTACATTGCAGAAGGAGGCCACCTTCATGCGCAGGGCGTCGTCGAGATGACGCTCGGTGCGCAGGACGATGATATCGGGCTGGATTCCCATCCCTTGCAGTTCCTTGACGGAGTGCTGCGTGGGCTTGGTCTTCAACTCTTCGGCTGCCTTCAGGTAGGGCACATAGGTCAGGTGGATGTTCACGGCATCCCGGCCCAACTGCCAGCGCAACTGACGGATCGCCTCCATGAACGGGGCGCTCTCGATATCGCCGATGGTGCCGCCTACTTCCGTAATCACGAAATCCAGGTTCTCCCCAGCCACATCCTTGCGCAGCATGCGGCGCTTGATTTCATCGGTGATATGCGGCACCACCTGGATGGTCTTGCCGAGATAGTCGCCCCGGCGCTCCCGGTCGATGACGGTCTTGTAGATGCGTCCGGTGGTGATGGAATTCTCCCGCGAAGTGCGGATCCCCGTGAAGCGCTCATAATGGCCCAGGTCCAGGTCGGTCTCCATTCCGTCGGCCGTCACATAACATTCGCCGTGCTCGTAGGGGTTCAGCGTGCCCGGGTCGATGTTGATGTACGGGTCGAACTTCTGGATGGTGACCTTGAATCCGCGCGCCTGCAGGAGTTTCCCCAGACTGGCCGAAATGATTCCTTTTCCCAGCGACGAAACCACGCCGCCCGTGATGAATATGTACTTGGCTGCCATTATATAGTGATTTTATTGAAATACGCATCTACAGAACCGGCGGCGGCATGGCCGGAGGCCATCGCGCGCACCACCAGGGAAGCGCCGCTCTGGACATCGCCTGCGAAAAAGACATTCTCCCCCACTTCCGGCAGCTGCGGCTTCAGGAAACCCATGGCCAGCAGGACGATATCCGCCTTGACCACTTCCGGGTTCCCGGCGGGAACCATCTTCGGGCGTCCGCCCTCCGGATTCGGTTCCCAGTCAATCGGTTGGATCTCGACACCGGTCAGACGGCCGTTCTCTCCGAGAAAACGGAGCGTATTGATGTTCCAGCGGCGCACGCAACCCTCTTCATGCGAGGAAGAAGTCTTCAGCGTGCGCGGCCAGTTCGGCCAGGGATTGGCCGGGTCGTCCGGACCCACAGGCGGTTTGGGCATGATCTCGATCTGCATCACGGACTTGCAACCCTGACGGTGCGCCGTGCCGATGCAGTCGGAACCGGTATCACCGCCGCCGATGACGAGCACGTCCTTGCCCTTGCAAGTCACGCGGTGTGCGGCATCCACTTCGGCACCGTACAGGACACGGTTCTGCTGGGCCAGCAACTCAAGAGCGAAATGGACGCCCTTCAATTCCCGCCCGGGTACGGGCAGGTCACGTGCCGTCGGAGTGCCTGTCGCGAGGACATAGGCGTCAAATCCCTTCGGCAGCGCTTCCGGAGCCACTTCTTCTCCGTAACGGAAACGGACTCCTTCCTGTTCCATCAGCGCAATGCGCCGGTCGATGACGGTCTTGTTCAGCTTGAAATTCGGAATGCCGAAGCGAAGCAGGCCGCCGGCTTTCTCGTTCTTCTCGAAGACCGTCACGTCATACCCCTTGCGGTTCAGCTGATTAGCCGCCGCCAGGCCGGCAGGACCACCACCTATGACCGCGACCTTGCGACCGTTCCGTACCGGCGAAACGGGCCGTACATAATTCTCCCGCCAGGCAATTTCGGTGATGGCGGCCTCATTCTCCCGGTTGGTCGTAGGCTCGTGCATCGTCAGGTTCAGCACGCAAGCCTTTTCGCAGAGCGCCGGGCATACGCGTCCGGTGAACTCCGGGAAATCGTTGGTGGCATTCAGCAGGCGGTAGGCCAGCTCGAAGTCCCCTTTATAGACCGCGTCGTTCCATTCCGGAGGACGGTTCCCCAGCGGGCAGGCCCAGTTGCAGAACGGCACGCCGCAGTCCATGCAGCGCGACGCCTGCTGTCGGCGGTCGCCTTCGTTGAGGGTCTGTTCCACTTCCCCGAAATCCTGGATCCGGTCATGGATCGGCCGGTAGCCGGCTTCCTTGCGGGGTATGGTCAAAAATGCTTTGTAGTCTCCCATAAGGCGTCAATACTGGATTTGGAGGTTCTGCACTTTCTCGGTCAGGGCGCGCAGGCGTTCCTGTTCGAGGACATGCTTGTATTCGATCGGAATGACCTTGACGAAATCATCGACGGACCGGCTCCAGTCGTCGAGGAGCATCCGTGCCAGATTCGAACCGGTGTAAAGATAATGCTGGCGGACCAACTCGTGCAGTTCCTTCCGGTCGAGTTTGTCATCGACCAGGGAGATCTCGACCATGTCGAGGTTGCAGTAGTAATCAAACACGTGACCGGGATCATAGATGTAGGCGACGCCTCCGGACATGCCGGCGGCAAAGTTGCGGCCCACAGGCCCCAGGACGACTACGCGGCCGCCCGTCATGTATTCGCAGCAATGGTCGCCTGCGCCCTCCACGACGGCCTTGGCGCCGGAATTGCGGACCGCGAAACGCTGGCCCACCCGGCCGGCGACGTACATTTCGCCGCCCGTGGCGCCGTACAGACAGGTATTGCCGGCAATGGTGTTCTCTTCCGCCTTGAAGGTTGCGCGCGTGGACGGCCGGATGGCAACCCGGCCGCCACTCAGGCCTTTGCCGACATAGTCGTTGGCCTCCCCCTCCAAGCGAACGTTGACGCCGCCGGCAAGGAAGGCGCAGAAGCTCTGGCCGGCGGAGCCCTTGAACTTGATGTTCACGGTCGAATCCGGCAGACCCTCGGCGCCGTACTTAGCGGCAATCCGTCCGCTGAGCATCGTACAGACGGCCCGGTCGGTATTGGCAATCGGGTATTCGAGGCTGATTTCCTCTTTCCAGTCGATGGCCGGCTGCGCGGCCTTGATGATTTCCTGATCGCGCACGGCAGGCAGTTCGTGCAACGGACCGCCGGCCCAGCAGCCGGGGCCCTCCTCCCGGAAAAGCAGGCGGGACAGGTCGATGTACGAGGCCTTGGAGGCTGTAACACCGGGCTTGCGGACCAGCAGCTCTGTGTGGCCAATGATATCGGACAATTTCGTAAAGCCCATTTCAGCCAGGTATTCCCGAACTTCCCGGGCCAGGAAAGTGAAGTAATTGACCAGGTAATCCGCCTTGCCGAGGAAATGCTTGCGCAGTTCCGGATCCTGCGTAGCCACGCCCGTGGGGCAGGTGTTCAGACTGCACTTGCGCATCATCACGCAGCCGAGCACAATCAGCGGCAAGGTGCCGAAACCGAACTCGTCCGCGCCCAGCAGTGACAGCAGGATGACATCCCGGCCGGTCTTCAGCTGGCCGTCAACCTGAAGGCGCACCTGGCTGCGAAGGCCATTGCGGACCAGCGTCTGCTGCGCCTCGGAGAGGCCGATCTCGGGACTGATACCGGCGAAGCGCATCGAGGAAGCCGGGGCGGCTCCGGTTCCGCCTTCGGCTCCGGATACGACGATCAGGTCGGCTTTTGCCTTGGCCACACCTGCGGCAATGGTACCCACGCCGCTTTCGGCCACCAGTTTCACGCTGATGGCGGCGGCCGGATTGACATTCTTCAGGTCGAAGATGAGTTGGGAAAGGTCTTCGATGGAGTAGATGTCATGGTGCGGTGGCGGGGAAATCAGCGAGATGCCCGGGATGGAGTTCCGGGTCTTCGCGATGATGGCGTTGACCTTGAAGCCCGGAAGCTGGCCGCCTTCGCCGGGTTTCGCGCCCTGGGCGACCTTGATCTGGATCTCCTCCGCGTTGACCAGGTATTCCGCCGTGACGCCGAAGCGTCCGGAAGCGACCTGCTTGGTCTTGCTGGAAAGCGAAACGCCCTCGACATCCATGTGATAGCGTTCGTTGTCCTCACCGCCCTCGCCCGTATTGGAACGCGAGCCCAGCCGGTTCATCGCCAGGGCAATCGCCTCGTGGGCCTCGATGCTCAGGGCGCCGAAACTCATGGCGCTGACCACGAAACGCTTCACGATAGCTTCTACAGGCTCCACTTCGTCGATAGAGACCGGAGTTCCTCGCTTGAAATCAAGCAGGTCGCGCAGGAAAATCGGCTCGGCCTTGCCATCGACAGCGGCGGTGAAGTCCTTGAATTTCTGATAGCTTCCCAAGCGCGTGGAAATCTGCAGCGAGGATATCGTCTCGGGATTCCAGGCGTGCCGGATTCCGTCCTTGCGGTAATGGAAGAGGCCGGTGTAGGGCAGGAAATCGGGGGCCGGAGCCTCCTCGTACGCCTGGGCATGGAACCACATCGCGTCCCGGGCGATGGTCTCCAGGCCGATGCCGCCGATGCTCGAGCGGTCCGTGCCGAAATACTCGCGGAGCAGTCCTTCATCCAGGCCGATGCTCTCGAAGATCCGGGCGCCCCGGTAGGAGCGGATGGTGGAAATGCCCATCTTGGCCATGATCTTCAGCAGGCCCTTCTTCATCGCTTCGATGTAGTTGGCGCGCGCCGTGGCATAGTTCAGCTGCATCTTGCCGCCGTGGGTCAGGCTCGAGATGATCGCGAAGGACAGATAGGGGTTGATGGCGGAAGCGCCGTAGCCGAGCAGCAGCGCGGCGTGCATCGTCTCGCGGATTTCCCCGCTCTCGACGATCAGCGCCGTCTGGACACGCTTGCCGGTGGCGATCAGGTGATGGTGCACCGCGCTGACGGCCAGCAGCGAAGGGATGGGGGCATGAGCCTTGTCCACGTCGCGGTCCGACAGGATGATGTAGTTTACCCCGTCATCGACGCATTTCTCCGCCTTGCGGCAGAGGTCGGACAGGGCCCGGCGCAGGTTGGACGCCGCCGCGGCGGTACTTTCCGCGCATTCGAACAGGATCGGCAGCTTGACGGTGTTGAAGCCCTTGTAACGGATGTTGCAGAGCAGGTCGAGCTGCGTGTTGGTCAGGATCGGATGCGGCAGGCGCACCATCTTGCAGTTGTCCTCATCAGGCGTCAGGATGCCCGTGCCGACCCGTCCGATATACTCGAAGAGGGACATCACCATCTGCTCGCGGATGGAGTCGATGGGCGGGTTGGTCACCTGGGCGAACTGCTGGCGGAAATAGTTGAAGAAAGGCTGCGGACGTTCTGTCAGAATAGCCAGCGGCGTGTCATTTCCCATTGAGGAGGTGGCTTCGATACCGTGTTCGCACATGGGCCGGATGGTGTTTTCGACATCTTCCGCCGTACAGCCGAACAGCAGTTCCTTATGCAGGAGGTCGGCTTCATTGTGCTCGATCTTGCGGCCGCTGTGCAGGTCTTCCAGCTGGATACGTCCGGCGGAGAGCCATTTGCGGTAAGGATGTTCCGACGCCAGTTTCTCCTTGATTTCGCTGTCGTACCAGATCTTTCCCTCCTTCGTGTCCACGAGCAGCATCTTTCCGGGTTCAAGACGACCCTTGCATTCAATTTCCGTCGGGTCGAAGTCGAGGACGCCCACCTCGCTTGCCACGACCAGAATACCGCGCTTGGTGATGGTATAGCGCCCGGGACGCAGTCCGTTGCGATCCTGGATGCCGCCGGCGTAGCGGCCGTCGCTGAACAGCAGCGTGGCCGGTCCGTCCCAGGGTTCCATCAGGATGGAGTGATACTCGTAGAAAGCGCGCAGGTCCTCCGAGATGGGGTTCGTTCCGTCGAAGCTCTCCGGCATCAGCACGGAAACGGCCTGCGGGAGGCTGAGTCCGCTCATGGTCAGGAATTCCAGGACGTTGTCCAGGCTAGCGGAGTCGCTCATCTCCGGCTGGACGATAGGCGTAATGTCACCGATGTCACCCAACCGTCCGGAGTTAAGCACGCTCTGGCGGGCCTGCATCCAGCTGCGGTTGCCGCGGATGGTATTGATCTCGCCATTGTGGCAGAGCATCCGGAAGGGCTGTGCCAGACTCCACTGCGGGAACGTGTTCGTCGAAAAGCGGGAATGGACGATCGCCATCGCACTGGTGAACCACTGGCTCGTCAGGTCCGTGTAATACTCGCAGAGCTGTCGGCTGGTGAGCATGCCCTTGTACACGATATTTCGGTTGGACAGGGAGCAGATATAGCAATCCTCCCCCAGCCGCTCGATGTGCTTCCGGATGCGGTAGAGCTTGCGTTCGAAATCCGCGTCCTCGATGAACTCGGCGCTGGTCACGAAAATCTGCACCGTGTAAGGCTCTCCTTTCGCAGCATCCTTGCCCAGGCAGGCGGAGTTGACCGGTACTTCCCGGATATGGCTCAGAATGCAGCCATCGTGCTCGACCTCCGCGCGCACGGATTCAAGGATCCGTTTGCGCTTGGACACGTCCTTGGGCAAGAACATGAGCCCGGTGCCGTAGCGTCCCTTTTCCGGTACGGGAATCCCTTGGAGGAGGATGAATTCGTGGGGAATCTGGACCAGTATGCCGGCCCCGTCCCCCGATTTTCCATCGGCCCCTTCGGCCCCGCGGTGGCTCATGTTCTCCAACACCGTCAAGGCGTTGTCCACCAGCTCGTGGGTCTTGTCGCCCCGGATGTTGACGACCATCCCGATTCCGCAGGCATCATGTTCCGATGCCGCGTCGTATAGTCCTTGTCTCATTGCAACTAGCTGATGAAGAGCAGTTCGCGGTACTTCGGCAGCGGCCACAGCTTGTTGTCCACCACTTCCTCGAGTTTGTCGATGGGTTTGCGCAACGCGTAAAGGCTCTCGGCTATCTCATGGTATGCAAGGGCTCGCTCGTACTCACCTTCGATGGCGTTGGCGGCTTTGCGGGCCTCCTTCATCTCCTGTGCCTTGACACCCACCTCTTCCACATATTTGTCGATACGCTCGAGGATGCGCACTTCGGTGCGGCAGCTGTCCAGGTTGCCGAAGAGACCCTTCGCCAGGGTCAGTTCCTTCATCAATTAGGTCTTGTAGGCGATGGCGGCAGGAATGATGTGGTTGATGGCCATGCGGACCATCACACGGGACTCGATCTGGACCTTCTTGACATAGGTCTCCCACTTCACTTCGTTGCGGGCCTCAAGTTCCTTCTGGGTGTAGACACCCGTCTTGGTGAACATCTCCACGGCGGCGGGCTTGGTGAACTCGCAGAACATCTTGGGAACGTTGGTCTCCACGTCGAGTCCGCGGCGGATGGCCTCCTGTTTCCATTCCTCGGTATAACCGTTACCATCGAAGCAGACCACGTCGATAATCGACTTGATGATCGGCTTCAGGGCGTCCATGATGGCGACGTTCGTTTTCTTTCCTTTGGCAATCTCCGTATCCACGGCGGCCTTGAACGAGATGAGCTGCTCGGCGACTGCCGCGTTCAGCGTGGTCATCGCGCCGGCGCAGTTGGCGCAGGAACCCACCGCCCGGAACTCGAAACGGTTGCCGGTGAAAGCGAACGGCGAGGTACGGTTGCGGTCGGTGTTGTCCACGAAGATTTCCGGAATCTCCACCAGACCCACGCTCTTTCCTTTCTTGCCCGCAATTTCAATCGGGGTGTCGGAAGGGACTTCGAGAAGTTTGTGCAGCACGTCGGTCATCGTACGGCCCAGGAAGGCGGAAACGATGGCGGGCGGCGCTTCGTTGGCGCCCAGACGATGGGCATTCGTCGCGCTGGCGATGGAAGCCTTCAGCAGGCCGTTGTGTTTCTGGACGGCGGCGAGCACGTTCACGAAGAAAGTGACGAACTGCAGGTTGCCCTTGGCGTCCTTGCCGGGCGCCAGCAGCTGGGTACCCGTGTCCGTACCGAGCGACCAGTTGTTGTGCTTGCCGGAACCGTTCACCCCGTCGAAAGGCTTTTCGTGGAGCAGCACCACGAAACCGTGCTTGCGGGCGATCCGGTTCATCAAGTTCATGACGAGCTGGTTCTGGTCGTTTGCGAGGTTCGTCTCGCCGTAGATGGGCGCGAGTTCGAACTGGTTCGGGGCGACCTCGTTGTGGCGGGTCTTGATCGGAATGCCCAGCCGATGGCCGGTAATCTCCAGTTCACGCATGAAAGCCGCCACACGCGGCGGGATGGCCGCGAAATAATGATCGTCCAGCTGCTGGTTCTTGGAGGAATTGTGTCCGAACAGGGTCCGGCCGGTGATCATCAGGTCCGTACGGGCGGAATAGAGGCCTTCGTCGACCAGGAAATACTCCTGCTCCCAGCCCAGGTAAGAATAGACTTTTGTCACACTGGGGTCGAAGTATTGGCAGATGGGGACAGCCGCGTCGCTGACGGCCTTGAGGGCCTTCTTGAGCGGGGTCTTGTAGTCCAGGGCCTCGCCGGTATAGGAAACAAAGACAGTCGGAATGCAAAGTGTGTCGTCCAGGATGAAGACCGGAGAGGTCGGATCCCACGCGGTATAGCCGCGGGCTTCGAAGGTGGCCCGGATACCGCCGCTCGGGAAGGACGAGGCGTCCGGCTCCTGCTGGGCAAGCATCTTGCCGTCAAAGGTTTCGATCACGCCGCCCTTCCCGTCATAGTCGATCAGGGAGTCATGCTTTTCGGCGGTACCCTCGGTCAGGGGCTGGAACCAGTGGGTGACGTGCGTGACACCGTGCTCGATCGCCCATTCTTTCATGCCGCGGGCGACACCGTCCGCCGTCTTCCGGTCGAGCGGTTTGCCGCCTTCGATACAGTCAAGCAACGCATTGAGACTTTCCACATCCAGATACTTGCACATCTTCTTCCGGTCGAAGACCAGTTCTCCATAGTAATCGGAGGTTTTGCCTGCAGGAATCGAGGCCGGAACTTCCTTCTTCACGAAGGACTCCTTGACTAAATCAGATCTGTCCATAACAATGATGCATTAAGAATTGAACTACTATACTAACTGTTTACTGACTGACTGAAAATGAAAAGAGGCTGAACCCCTCGGGCCCAGCCTCTGAACTATCTTCGATTTCTATTTGCTTCTATTTGGATGCGCAGCATAAGGCTGGAGTTATACACACGCAGAAGCGCTCGGGACCTGCTGGTTCCAAGACTGCTGCTGAGAGTAATTATTAAGGGTGCGTAACACTGCGTTCCTAACCTTTTCCGGGTGCAAGATACGCATAAATTTTAAAAAGCAAAAACTTTTTTAATTATTTTTATTTGCGCAAGATGTTGACAGTCACGACAGGAATGGTCCCCCCCCGTGTTCAATCTATAACAGTATTCTTCGCCTGTTCGAAGCGGCACATCTTGAAGTGTCAGAAATTGCCGGAAAATGGTTTTGCCACTGCTGATGCATAGCTTTGAAACAGAAGCAACAAAGGCAATAGACGAATCCATATGGCCACTTGCAAGTTCCTGTCTTTATTCTGGTAGAAGAAAAAAGATGACCCAAGGGAATCTGCCGGTACAGTCAAGTCCTGTATTAGATATATCAAACTGACTATACAACCATATCTCCATACACTGATGAGTAGCCTTTCTTCTCGAGAAAACAATGAAAACGCAAATTCGTATCTGGAATGATTAAAGATTGGAGACGCTCATTTCTCGGGTAAAACTTGTTACACATTCTTGACACGTCTCAGGGAGTCTGAAAACAGGCCTTTTTTCTCTTTTACCCGAGTTATTTTTGTCTCCACAATGAAGAATCTTCGAGATTGGGCCTGATTCTGTCACAACGATTGTCACAAAAAACGCCGATTCCGTCACAATTGTGACAAACGACAAACGTAACTCATTGACAATCATGCCCCATTAAAAACCCTCCGGCAGCCCTTGGAAAGTATGTGGTTTTCTGCATCGGGAAATGAATAGCCCCGCCCTATCGCAATCATACAAAACCGCCGCCCTCCCATTGGAAAGCGGCGGTCATATTGCTTCAAGTTGCTTCTTGCCTAGCTTCTATCGGCCGAAGCGAACCTCGAAAGTATCGAGACTCTTCATGCCGCCATACTTGGATACAGCGCAATTGACAGTCTCACCCTTGTATTCGTACACCCACTGAAACCCGGTGAACTCGTCGAAATTCTTGATCGGTTCACCTTTGTGGATGCCTTGCTCTGCATTGGACTCCAGCTTGTAAATGACGCCACCGTCAGCCACCGCCTTGCAGCGTTCAAAGTACAACTTCTGCAGGTCCTTCTCATCGATGCCCTTGGCACCCTTGAACTTCAGATTGGCATTTCCGGGGCTTGCGGACGCTTTGTCCAGGGTCATCCCATCACCAGGGGCCGGGTCAACGCCGCAACGTGCTTTAATCAGTTCTACGTAGTTCTGGTCATTGACATCGCCAAGAGTCTGCGCTTTTTCTGCTGCAGCAGTAGAAGTGGCGGAGGTTTTGGCCTGTTTCGCCTCACTTTTTTTCCCGTTATTCCCGCAGGAAACCAGCATCATGGCGCAGGCGATAAGCGCCAGGGTAATGAATGTCTTCTTCATGGTGATAAATATTTATAGAGTTATTATTTCGATACTTCCATCAGTCCGTTCAGGCTCACGATAAGCCCTTCATAGCTTGGTTCTGCTGAGAAGGCGGTTACCTCGAAAGCCTTGCCTTCAATATAGACCGAACCGTTTTTCTTGGATAGGCCATATTTGTAATAGGGCAAGCCGTTCTCCTTGTCCACCCACTCGATAATCTTGGTGTACAGTTCTGTGCCAACAACATCCTCCGTTTTCTCTTGGGTAAGTACGTATGCTGGACGGCTGAAGATGGTTGTATCCTTAACGGAAACCCCATTCCCGTTTTTCTTCAGCCTCTCCCCGAAGATGGTGTTGCTCATCGAGCTATGAAGATAATCGTAGATGGCCTCGTCGACACTGTCGAAGTCGGATTTCTCGCTCTTCCGGGAATACGTACCTGCGGCGTCATTCACAAGATACGCCGTCCGCGTAGAATCCGTACATACAAAGAGGTTCGTGGTCTGACTGCCCTCCATCTTGAAGATGAGGACGTTTCCTTTACGGGCATATACACGGCTCATACTGGCTCCTGATACATACATTTTCTCGGTCAGGGAGAAATCTTGCTCATACCATTTCTTGGCGGGAACTTCGGGTTTTGCCTGCCTTTCTGGTGCTTTGGTCTGCTCTTCAACAGCCGTTGCAGCAACCTCTTCGCCTTCGGACTGGGATGTATTGCCGCTCTTGTTTCCTCTCCCGCCACAGGAGGTTAAGGCAGTCACGCCCATAACGAGGGCCGTGACGAGGATGATTTTTCTTGTTTTCATAAATGTGTGTTTAAGCCTATCGATTGTTGTTATTTCGGAGAGCGCCCATAGCCCTGGTCAAATCGATGGTTTTCATCGTATATCCTTCCGGCAGTTCGAACAGCTCCGGATAGAACAGTCCGATACGGATACCACGGAGGAAATTCTTATTCCCGCCAACCTTTCGGATAAGAATGCCGGTTTCCAGGTCAACATATTCATATGTCTTGATTTCCCTAGTTACACCCTGCCTGTCCGTAGACGTCGTGATAAGCTCCCTGCGGTAGCACCACCTTCCGTCAGTGGCTTCAATCTCGCTGCCGACTACCCCCCTCTCGGACTTCTGGTCGAACATATCGTCTATCCCGCCCAGCAGTTCCTTGGCATTGCTGACTGAATACTTCTGTATAATCTTTTTTTCGGG
>ONFK01000187.1 GCA_900317065.1 uncultured Bacteroidales bacterium | reverse complement strand
TTCCCCCTCTAAGTTAGAGGGGGAGCCCTTTAGGGCGGGGGCGTTCTCCGTTAAAACGCTCTCCGCGAGCACGCGGCGCTCCACCACCATCCATACTTTGTTGGGCGTGCGCTGGTTGCTGAGGCGTTCCAGCTGTTCCGCATTGACTTCATACACTTCGCCGCAATGTGCCATTTTGTTGCCGTGGGCAGCCAAAAAGTCCGCCGTGCCGCATACGGTGCGGATAGCGAAGCCCGATTGCAGCGCTTCGCTGCACATTTTCACTCCTTCCACGACAAAGACACCCTCCTCGTCGCAGCGTTTCTGCTGCCGGTAGGCCGCCAGACACTTCAATTGGTTCTTGGATAGACTGTTCATACCCCATTTAACGGAGTGCCCCTGCTTTTATTGTATTGCACTCCATAGTTGAATCAAAGACCACGGATTGACCGGATTTGACGGATAGCCAATTTGACAATGCGACACACCCCGGATTGTCGGTGTTTGATGGTGCGACACACCCCGGCCTTCGGCCACCCCTCTCCGAGAGGGGATGGCGCGGCAGCGGTCTCCTGATAGTACATTGATAATGCTTTGACAATCTGGATAATGCGTCAGCCCATCCCCTCTCGGAGAGGGGAGAAGGAACTGCCAGTGGCCGTTCCGATAGCGAAGCGGTGAATGAAAACGTAGGCCGGGGTGTGTCGCACTATGAATCCAAACACATAACAATGGACAATACAAATTTGAATGATTTTGAAAAAGATTTTCTAAAGATTTTGAGCGCAGCGGCCCCTTAACAGGACCACGGATTGACCGGATTCAACAGATAACAATCCGTGCAATCTGTGTAATCCGTGTTCAGAATAATCAATCCCTGCCTTTAAAACAATTGAGGCGGATGCTTGCATCCGCCTCAACGCTTTTTATCAACCAAAAATCCGTATGTTCTATTTCACTACCAGTTTCTTGTAGGCGGTGCCGGCCGAGGTGGTGATGCGGACGATGTAGGTGCCGGCCGGCAGCGACGAGATGTCGAGGGCGGCGGAGAGGCCGTCGACGGTGGTGCGCAGATGGCTCCTGCCGTTGAGGTCGAGCAGCTCGACGTCGCCTATGCGGAACGACGAGGCCACCGTCACGTTGCCGCTACCGGACAGTTCCATCAAAAGTCGCACACGAACAACAATAGCACTGTCTTTTTCAAAGTTTCACAATCTTTTTAATGGTTTTGTTCTTATTGTCCTCAATGCATATCAGGTAAACGCCTCTCCCGAAGTTGCTTATGTCAATGGTGTTGCTGTCGTATGGCAGGGAACCTTCGGACATCACCTTGCCGTCAAGAGTAACAATCTTGTATCTGCTCTGCGGTGATAACGAACCGCTGATTGTTGTTTTGTCCTGTGACGGGTTTGGATAGACTTCTATTTGTCGTTTCCCGTTGTTTTGGAGGGAAACAATTTCCGAATAGCTACACACAACATATCCCTCGCTCCAATCCATATTTATAGAATAATAATTTGTGTAATGAAAATCCAATACTGAGTCTTTGAAATGACACCAGATAGATGGGCAACAAGCCCATGAAATTCCTTCTGATGTATAGAGGGGGTCTGTTGCGTGGACGGGATATCCAATGCCCATAGATGGCCCGACACCCTCGATAAAATATAAGGTGTCGTAAATTGGATGACTGGAATAGGGGTATTGTGCAATACAGTTTGTCCGCATCATTTTCCTTCCATCCAAATAAAAAATACTGTCAATCATTATCTGTGGTGCAGGTCTTGTACCAAGAGCGGCACAGTTGGCCCAGGTTCCCGTATTCAGGGTATCCCCCACTTTCAGCGAAAGGTCCATTACAAGTATCTCAGATGTGGTATCGCCATAACAACCATATCTGAGATAGATTTTGTCTTTTGATTCGCTTTCACGAATGTAGTACCTACCGCAAACACTATATCCTGGCTGCCAATGTATTTCCTCGTAATCACGCTGAACTAAATATTTCTGCCCATCAATAACTGCCGTGTCATCGGCTTTGGAGGTCATAAGGATGATGTCCACACCACCTGCATCAACATTAATTCCCTCCCACATAGTTGTGCTGTCACCGAAGATGGAATGAAATTCCGCATTCTGGGTTACAGTCTGCGCTGTCCAGAAGTAATTCAGATTCATGTCATGGTTGCCGATGGTGTAAATCATCGGCACTTTGACAGGATCAAACACCCCCTCATAGAGGGTCTTGAAAGTAGAAATCTGGCTGTTCGTAGCCGTATTCACAAGGTCGCCCACCACCATCACGGCATCAAGGCCGTCAGCGTCCTTCTCGGCTGCGCGATTCTTCAACTGGGTGAGAGCGTTGGTAAGTTTCGTCTCCGATCCGTATCCGTTGCCGATGTGCGTGTCGGAAATGGCGCCGAGAGACAGAACGATGTTGTTTTCGTCGAAACTCGTTGCCTTCTCTATGGAAGCAACAGGGATCGTCAGCCTGCTGCCGTCATTCAGGACAATGACAAGGTTTCCTTCGATGACCTCGACGCTTCTGAACAACGATGCGCCGGAGCCGGACTGAGCCTTCCCAAGACGCGTCCACGTCTTGCCGTCATCATAGGAGACAGCCCAGTAGCCATCCTGAATCTCTATTTTAGGCGTAATTCCGTTCGTGCCGTTGGTACCGTCCTTGCCATCCTTGCCGTTGGTTCCGGTGCACGGAATCATTTTCCCGTTGCCGTCGAGCAGAAGCTGGCCGTTCCAAGTCCAGTATAAAACGCCTCCGACCTCACGGACTCCGATCTGAGGAGTCTCGGAAGAAGAATTCAAGAAGATCTTTACAGTGCCGCTCTTGGCATAAGTAATTTCAAACCCCTGAACGCCATTCTCTTCAATGGCTTTGATTCGGGTTACGACATCCTGTGAATTCACCGCATCCAGAGTGATTTTCAGTGCGGTTATTTCCGAGTTGATGCCATTGACCTGATTCTGAAGGGCGGTAACCTTCTGTTCAAGGTCTTCGATTCTTTTTACAAGATCGCTGTCGTCATATCCATTGCAGGAAGATAATAATACGGCTACAACAGCAGACAGAAAGAAACGTAAGATTTTCATTGTCTTAAATGCGGTTAATACAAATATCCGTCTAAGTTAAGAAAAAATCCGCAAAAAAAATTCTATCTTTGGGAATATGAAAACCAAGACACTAATTCTTTCCGGGCTTATCTGCCTGACATTCAATCTCTCAGCACAGCACACACAATATGTCGATCCTTTCATCGGCACCGCCGGGATGGGCCATACCTTCCCCGGGGCCTGCGTTCCGTTCGGAGGGGTGCAGCTGTCCCCGGACACAGATATGATCCCCCATAACATCAAGGGGAAATACCAGCCGCGCACCTATGAATACTGCGCCGGCTACCAGTACGACGACAAGACCATAGTCGGCTTCAGCCACACCCATTTCAGCGGCACCGGCCATTCCGATCTCGGCGACATCCTGATCATGCCCGGGACCGGAGAGATTCAGCTTGTTCCCGGAACTGCGGAAGATCCCGATTCCGGATATCGCCAGCGATTCAGCCACGACTCGGAGTCGGCCGGAGCCGGACACTACGAGGTGACTCTGCAAGACTCCGGAATCAAGGCGGAACTCACCGCCACGAGCAGGGTCGGAGTGCACAGATACACCTTCCCCGGAAATGACGGCCACATAGTGCTCGACCTCGACCACGGCATATACAACTACGACGGCAAGACGCTTTGGGCGGAAGTGCGGGTAGTCAGCCCCACGCTCATAACCGGTTACAGAATCACCAACGGCTGGGCGCGCACCAACTACACCTACTTCGCCATCAGCTTCTCCCAGCCCGTGGCCGCCGGAGATGGCCGGACGAAAGCTTGCTGCATGGTTCAAGTTCGACACCGCGTCCAATCCGGAACTGACAGTAAAGGTCGGAATCTCCGCCACCGGCACCACCGGAGCCCTCAAGAACCTGAAGGCCGAGGCTCTCTCGAAGGACTTCGACCAGATTCGCGCTGAGGCCGAATCCGCCTGGGAGAAGGAACTGTCCTGCATCGAGGTGGAAGGCAGCGAGGCGGAGAAAAAGATGTTCTACACCTCTCTCTACCACACTATGATCAATCCTTCGGTATATATGGACGTGGACGGCCAGTACCGCGGGCTCGACCATGAGCTGCACCAGGCGGAAGGATTCACCAACTACACCGTATTCTCTCTTTGGGATACATACCGCGCAGAGCATCCTTTCCTTGCCCTGATGAAACCCCGTCAGGCAGAGGACATGATCGCCTCCATGCTCAGGCATTACGAGCAGAGCGCCCACGGGATGCTTCCAATCTGGAGCCACATGGCGAACGAGAACTGGTGCATGACCGGATACCACAGCGTGAGCGTCCTCAGCGACGCCATCGCCAAAGGGTTGAAGATAGATGCGGAAGAAGCACTCAAGGCGATGGTATCGACTTCCACGGTGCCTTGGTACAGCGGACTTGGAGAATACATGAAACTCGGATATGTTCCCCTCGACAAGACTTCGACGGCGGCCAGCAACACCCTCGAATACGCCTATGACGACTGGACCATAGCCGCAGCGGCGCAGCGCATCGGCAATACCGAAGTCGCGGACCGCTATTTGAAGCGCGCGGGCAACTACAGGAACATTTTCGACAGTTCCCTCGGTCTGGCCAGGCCCAGGTATTCCGACGGCTCCTTCAAACCGGAATTCGACATCAAACAGACCATGGGCCAGGGATTCATCGAGGGCAATTCCCTGAACTACTCCTTCCATGTCCCTCAGGATGTGAACGGCCTCAAGGCGCTCATGGGTGGCGACAGGAAATTCATCGCCAACCTCGACGACCTCTTCGGAAGCGACCTGCCGGAATACTGCTACGCCGACAACGAGGACATTACGTCCGACTGCCTTCTTGGAGGATATGTCCACGGCAACGAGCCCAGCCACCATATCCCCTACCTGTATGCATGGACATCACAGCCATGGAAAACCCAATACTGGTTGCGCGAGATAATCGACCGATTCTACAGGCCTGAGATCCGCGGCCTGGGCGGCAACGACGACTGCGGACAGATGAGCGCATGGTACATTTTCTCCGTACTTGGATTCTATCCTGTATGCCCGGGAACCGACCAATATGTCCTGGGCGCTCCCTACCTCCCCTATGCCAAGTTGCAGCTCGACAACGGGAAGACGCTTGAAATAAAAGCCCCCGGAGTAAGCGACAGCAAACGTTACGTAAAGGCGGTCAAGCTGAACGGAAAAGTTCTCGACCGGCTCTATCTGACCCACTCCGACCTCCTTGATGGAGGAACCCTGGAGTTCACCATGAGCAAGACACCCAACAAACGCCGCGGTATTTCCGCAGACACAAAACCTTACTCGCTATGAGAAATGCATTTTCGCTCCTGCTTCTGTGCCTGGCCATGAACGCCGCGGCACAGGAGCGTCTGGTTGATTACGTCAATCCTTTCATCGGCACAGACGGTTTCGGCAACGTGTATCCAGGGGCACAGGTGCCGTTCGGAGGCATACAGATCAGCCCCGATACCGACGATTACGACTATGATGTGGCGGCAGGATACAAATACAACAAGCCGACCATCATGGGCTTCAGCCTTACCCATCTCAGCGGTACGGGCATCCCGGACCTGGGAGACTTCCTCTTTGTTCCTGGTACCGGAACTTTGAAATCTGCCACAGGAACGGACACTGATCCAGACTCCGGTTACAGAGCCCGTTTCAGCCACGAACGCGAAGCGGCGTCGCCGGGGTATTACACCGTATACCTGCTCGACTATGGAGTGAAGGCTGAGATGACTGCGGCCGAGCGGAGCGGCATACTCCGGTTCACTTATCCGGCTAGCGATTCTTCCTTCGTGATGATCGACCTCGACCACACCCTCCGCTGGAAATGCGAATGGGCATCCGTGCGCCTTCTGGACGAGTATACCATCATCGGAAGCAAGATCGTGGCAGGATGGAATCCGGACCGTTACGTATACTTTGCAGCCCGTTTTTCGCAGCCGATAAAAGACTTCACCATCCTTCAGGAAGGCAAGCCGGTAATATACAACACCAAACGCTTCCGCAGTTCCCTCGAAACCT
>ONFK01000166.1 GCA_900317065.1 uncultured Bacteroidales bacterium | reverse complement strand
GCCTGCATCCATTTGACGCATTGCCTGGACATACTTTGGGTAATTCTCGTTCTTTTTCATAACCCTTTCTTTTTGTCCAACTTTTGGGGCGCAGATCAATCATGTAGGACCGGGAGCAAAAAAGGCCGAAAATGCTCCCGGTCGGCATCTTTTTGTAGGACCGGGAGCACTGGCAGACTGCGCGAAAATTCTAAAATTGTCAAAAACTGACAATCCGGCGGCGTACATTTGCAGTGTAATCAAAAGAACCGACCGCCATGAACACAAGCACCAGCATTGAAACCAGCGCCCTCAAAGGGGTAAACAGCACCAGACAACCCAGCGGCAAAGACAGCACCAGGCAGACCGCCGCTATCATCGTTGCAGCACTTGCAGCTTGTCCCACGCTTGTGCTTGGCCTTATCCTGCCCTGCTTTTTCATCCTCGTTCCCATAATAGCGCTGATGATTTACGGAATCATCATAGCCGGGATACAACTATGCCAGGCATAGACGACTACAGCGACATCATCTCGCTGCCTCACCCGGAAATACCCTATCATCCGCGTATGAGCATCAGGAAACGCGCAGCGCAATTCGCAACGTTCGCAGCGCTCTCCGGCCTTGCGGAACTCTACGAACAGACTCGCGAAGAATCCGAAGAAAGGCTCAGCCGTTAGGAGCCTACAGCCTTTCCTTAATATACTTCATCAGCAGCAGATGCGCCGGAGCGGCCATTCCTCCGTGGTCGAAACCGTCTTCCTCCAGAAAGACGATGTCCTTGTGCCCGGCCAGCTTCATCATCTCCACGAAATAAGCGTTCTCCTCGTAGCGGCGGTAGAGTTCGACATCGCGTCCTCCGGTAATGACAAGGAACGGAGGAGCATCCGGACGGATATGGTAGAGCGGAGCGAGTTCGTCGACCACCGGCCGGGTTGCGGGAATGCCCCGGGCGGCCCTCTCGGTAAAGTGAGTGATCATCTGCCCGCTGTAGGGCGCGATAGCGGCCATAGAATCGGCATCAACCCCGTATTTCGCCAGATAGTGCTTGTCAAGGCCGAGCATGGCGACCAGATAGCCCCCGGCAGAGTGGCCTGCAAGGTAGATTCTGGACGGGGAGCCGCCGTAGCGGGAGATATTCTTCGCCACCCAGGCGACGGCAGCGGCAGCATCGTCGATTATATCGACAACCTGCGCTTCGGGGTACAGGCGATATCCGGCCGCGACCACCACATAATCCTGCGCCAGCAGGGCCTCCGGAGTATGCTTGGCGCCCTCAGTCAGGCCACCGCCGTGGAACCACACTATGACTGGACGGTCCGTGGCTTTCTTTACGTAACTCACATCCAGTTTGCAACGGGCGAACTCCTCCCTGTAGGGGATGTCCCTGTCTGTCCTGTATTTGCCACCGGCGAATACGGGCGCGACACAGAGCAGCGCCAGGACTGTCAGAACAATCTTTCTCATTTGCGACGGCCTTTCTTTTCGAGGTATTTTATGAGCATTTCCGGACGGTCTGTCTGTATGATGGACGTGCCGAGACCGAGCAGCACGCCATAGACGCTGTCGGGATCCCCGCTCTCGAATGCGGCATTATCGTCGTATCCGCCGTTCAGGGACGGCCAGAGGGTGTTTATCCAAAGCTTGGATCCGGATTCCACCACTCGTCTGCAGCAGTCCTCCGCCACATCGTCCAGCTTGCTGAAGCAGACCTCGTAAGCGAGGGGCACCTCTCCGGCCTCCATGTACTGGCGGAAAAGCTCGGCTCCGCGCGTCGTCTGGATGTCGATGATGGGCATGTACATCATATTGTGTTCGTGCTCGCCGGTCTTCTCCTTCACCTCGGACAGCATCTTCTTCCCTTTTATCAGAATCTGGTCGGTCACCCCCAGTTCCTCCGTAATGGCCAGTACGAGGTCGTAGAACTGGTAACCCTGGTCGATATTGACCGAGATGCGGTCCTTGCAGACCTCAAGGGCCTCCTTGAGGGTGGGCATCTTGTACTTCGACTTAACCCCGTTCACATAGCGCAGATTGAAGCCCTTCAGCGAATCGAGAGTCATCGTGGAGATGAGCCCCTTGCCGGTGGTGGTACGGTTGGCGGTGTCGTCGTGACTAAGCACCAGCACACTGTCCTTGGTGAGCTTGAGGTCGAGTTCCACAATGTCCACGCCCATGCTGATGGCCGATTCGATGGCGGGTATGGAATTCTCGGGATAATTGCGCCAGTCGCCGCGGTGAGCCACCACAACTACGTATTTTGATGACGGGTCGTGCATCGCCGCCACAACCTTTTCGGCCTTGTTCGCATACTTCGGGCTGCAGGAAGACAGCAGGGCGAGAAGGCCCAGAAGAATAATTACGGTCTTTTTCATTGTTCTTCGAGATTGTTCAGAGATTCATGTTTATTGCGTTCCGCCTCATTGAGTATGCGGGCGCGGGTCGACTTGAAAAGCCTGTAGCAGAAATAGATAAGAGCTATGGTAATGAGCCCAGACCAGGCGACATCCAGTTCGGAAGAGAAGGCGAGGGTGTCGTAGATGCCGTGCAGCAGCACCGGAACGAGCCAGACCTTAAGACGGTCCAAGCCAGATGTCCTGTGCCACTCGAAATGATTCTTCGAGTAGTAATAGCCCATCGCTATCGCGAAGGCGAAATGCCCCGGAACGGCAAAAAGCGCCCGGGTTGCACTGACATAAAACCAGGCGGCCCCCGATGACACTACATACATCAGATTCTCGACGCAGGCGAAGCCCAGGCCGACCGCGGCGGCATAGACAATGCCGTCGTAACGCTCGTCGAATTCCCTGCAGTTCCGCAACAACAGCCAGAGCATGAACAGCTTGGCGCTTTCCTCAGGGATAGCGGCTCCGAAAAAGGAGACCTTTACCGCTTCGAGCAGCGTTTTCGGTTCATTCACATAGAGGCCCATATTCAGCAGCGGCCCCGAAATGAGGGTGGATACGAAAACCGAAATGGCACCATAGAGAAAGCCCTTCCATATCAAGCGTTTGGGTTCAGGATTGAAATCCTTGCTATACACGTAATACAGAAGAAGTAGGCCCGGAACGACCGCCGCGGCAAAAATAATCCACATAATTATCTACGATTTAGGTATTTCACTCCTACTCCCAGGTCTTGAACTGCACGTTGTCCAATTCCAGCATGGCCGGGTCGCTGACATCGATGCCTTTTTCCGTGTAGAAGAAGATGCAGTCCTTCAGGGTGATTCCGTGTATCATCTCCACAGTGCCTTTGGCGGAGATGCCGATGCGGGCGTCGCGGGCCACTACGTTGAAGATGTGTATGTCGGTGAATTCCGGGAGGAAGTCCTGCGTTGCGGCAGCCACGCCGTCACGACCGACCGGAACATCGACGTAGGAAGTCTCGAATACCAGCGCCTGGTCGCGGATATCACTCATATAAACATCTGATATATAGAGTCTTGTCGTCTTCCCTCCGCGACCGGGAGCACTCTTGAACCGCAACCCCACGTCGGTGCCGGAGAAGACGTTCCCGCGCACTACCACATCCTCGACTCCGGCCGAAAACTCGGACCCTATCACGAAGCCGCCGTGGGCATGGAACACAGTGTTGTCCTGGATGAGGATGCGCGCAACCGGGGGATATTTCAGCGCCGCAGCGCCACCGCCCGCCTTCATGCAGATGCCGTCATCGCCCACATCCACCGTATTGTTCACTATCAGCACGTCCTGGCAGCAGGAGATGTCGATGCCGTCGCCGTTCTGGGCGTTCCAGGGGCAGCGGACCGTGATACCGTCGATAATGACATCCTTGCAGCGCGTGGGAATCAGGTGGAACTTGGGCGAATTCTGGATGGTCACGCCCTTCACCAGCACCCGTTCGCAGTCGGTGAAGCGTATCATGTGCACGCGCAGCTTCTCCTGGGCCTTGGCGCTTTCCGCGATATTGCCGTAACTGTCGAGATCGAACGGATACCATAGATTGCCGTCGTCGGTTTCTGTGCCGCCCATCCGCTTGTAATCCTTCCATTCCACATCGCTGACCTTTCCGCGCTTGACAGCGCGCCACCATTCTCCATTGCCGTCGATTATGCCTTCGCCGGTGATGCTCACGTCGCTGCGCTTGCTGACGTTGATGCAGGACTGCACCTTGCCGTCTTTAAGGTGATCCTTTTTGTCGGGGCTGAAAAGTATGAGGGCGTTGCGTTCGAGGTGAAGGTCGATGCGATCTTTCAGCGTTATGGGGCCTGTGAGCCATATGCCTGCAGGCACTACCAGATGCCCGCCTCCCAGTTTCTCCAGCGCCTTTACAGCCTTGCCGAAGGCTTCCGTATTGAGGGTGATGCCGTCCGGCACCGCATCGAAGTCGGTGAGTATCACGGTGTTGTCCGGGATCTGCGGTGCCGCGGGCTCGTCCATTTTCGTAGGCAGATTGTCGTAGTAGCGGGCATAGTCGCCGGCTTGCAGCGGTGTGCCGTTGAGGAGCAGGGCCGTCAGCATAGCGGCCAGTCC
>ONFK01000165.1 GCA_900317065.1 uncultured Bacteroidales bacterium | reverse complement strand
GCTGGGGCTGTATCCCGGCTCGGTGAAGGGGAACTGGAGGGATGAAATCGACGCCCTGGAGGCCTGGAAAGGCCGGGACGCCGTGGCGATAGGCGAGATAGGGCTGGACTACCACTACGGCTCGGAATTCAAGGAAGAGCAGAAGGAAGCCCTGCGGGTGCAGTTCGAACTCGCGGCGGCGTGGAACCTGCCCGTAAACATACATCTGCGGGACGCCACGGAAGACTTTTTCAAGATTCTGGACGACTGCCGGCACCTGGGCCTGAGGGGCAACCTGCACGCATTCAGCGGCAGCATCGAAACCTTCCGCCGCATACGGAAATACGGAGACTGGTCGGTGGGGATCGGCGGAGTGATAACGTTCAAGAAGGCGTCCCTGCCCGAGACCGTGAAGCAGATTCCGCTGGAGAGCCTGCTGCTGGAGACGGACGCCCCGTACATGGCCCCGACGCCGCTCCGCGGCACACGCAACGAGAGTGCGAACATCCCCCTTGTCGCCGCCAAGGTGGCGGAGGTGAAAGGGATTGACATAGAGACGGTTGCAGCCGTCACGACTGATAACGCGACTAAACTCTTCGCCTTATGAAAAAGACGGAAAAATCGGCCATACTCCTGATTTACACGGGGGGCACGATAGGGATGAAGGAGAGCGGGCACGGACTGGTGCCCTTCGACTTCTCGCAGATACTGGACGAGGTGCCGGAACTGCAGAAATTCACCTTCAAGATTGACTCGCATACCTTCGATCCGCTGATCGACTCCTCGGACGTGGAGCCGGGAATGTGGAAGGACCTGGCCCGGCTGATAAAGGAGAAATACGAGGACTACGACGGTTTCGTGGTTCTGCACGGCACCGACACCATGGCCTACTCGGCCTCGGCCCTGAGCTTCATGCTGGACAATCTGGGCAAGCCGGTCATCTTCACCGGCAGCCAGCTGCCCGTAGGGAGCCTCCGCACCGACGGCAAGGAGAATCTGGTGTCGGCCATAGAGGTCGCATCGGCCCGCGACGCCCGGGGCAGGGCGATGGTGCCGGAGGTGGCCATCTACTTCAACTCCCAGCTGATCCGAGGGAACCGCGCGACGAAGGTGAACGCCACGTCCTTCGACGCCTTCCGCTCGCCGAACTGCCCTCCCCTCGCCGAGGCGGGGATCAACATCCGCTACAACAAGGCGGTCATACGCTATCCTTCGCAGGAGGCGCCGTTCGCGATCCATACCGCGCTGGACACCCGCGTGGCCATCCTGAAAGTGCACCCCGGAATCACCGAGCAGGTGGCGCGCAACGTGCTGCTGGGAGATGGCATAAGAGCCGTCATCATAGAGACTTACGGTTCCGGGAACGCGATCTCGAAACCCTGGTTCACGGACATCATACGGGAGAGCGCCGCAGGGGGCAAGATACTATTGAATATAACCCAGTGCCTCGCCGGAGACGTGAACATGAATCTCTATGCCACGGGAAAGGCGCTGAAAGAGGCGGGGGTGGTTTCCGGAGGAGATCTCACCACCGAGGGAGGTCTTGCGAAATTATTTTATCTGATGGGCGAATATGCTGATAATGAAAAGGTAAAACAACTTCTGGAGAGGAATCTCAAGGGGGAAATCTCAAAATAAGTATTGGCATATGAAATATTTTTGCTAAATTGCGTTGATTTTATGTATTGGAAATAAATATCAATCAATAAATCATTATCAATTAAATCACTAAAAACAAGTTATGAAAAAGTTTTTCATGATTCTTGCAGCCGCCGCTCTTATGGCATTCACTGCAAACATTGCATCTGCACAGGACGCAGCAGCTCCTGAGCAGGCCGCAACGGAAGAAGTAGCACAGGCTCCCGCCAACGACCTGGCAGCCCTCACCTCCGGAGCTCCCGAGGTTCCGCTCACCCAGGCTCTCAAGACCAAGTTCATCGAGGGTGGTGCAGGCTTCATGTCCCTCATCATCATCTGCCTTGTCATAGGTCTTGCCCTCGCAATCGAGCGCATCCTCTACCTCTCCTTCTCCAAGACCAACACCAAGAAGCTCATCGCAGAGGTCGAGAAAGCTCTTGAGGAAGGCGGAATCGAGAAGGCAAAGGAAGTTTGCCGCAACACCCGCGGCCCTGTAGCCAGCATCTACTATCAGGGACTCCTTCACTATGACCAGGGCATCGACGTTGTTGAGAAGAACATCGTTTCCTACGGCTCCGTACAGAACAGCGAGCTTGAGAGCGGTCTCAGCTGGATCAGCCTCTTCATCGCCATCGCTCCTTCACTCGGATTCCTCGGTACCGTCATCGGTATGATCCAGGCATTCGACGCCATCCAGGCAGCCGGCGACATCAGCCCTAACGTTGTTGCAGGCGGTATGAAGGTCGCCCTTATCACCACTGTGGCAGGTCTTATCGTTGCAATGATTCTTCAGGTGTTCTACAACTACATCCTCGCCAAGATCGAGAACATAACCATCGACATGGAGGACAGCACCATCAGCCTCGTTGATGTGCTCACCAAGTACGGCCAGAAGAAATAATCATACGCAAACAACAGATCAATGAAAAATTTTAACAGAATATTCAAATGGGCGATGGTGCTCCTTATCGTCGTCAGCGTGGTCCTTCTCGTATTGGGCTTCGCTGCAGGATGGAAGGAGGGCAACGTTGACACCCTGCTCACCTGGACCTACGTCATGGTAGGCCTTGCACTCGCAGCGGTCATCATCGTAGGCCTCATCGTCGGCGCCATCAACGACCCGAAGAGCCTGGTCAAACTGGGCATCGGCCTCGTCTGCGTGGCAGCCGTATGCTTCCTGGCCTATCTGATCGCCCCCGGCGCTCCTGCAATGGGAATGTTGCAGCAGCCCTCGGCAGCAACCCTTAAACTGACTGATACAATCCTGTACCTGACTTATTTCGCAGGCATCGTCGCCGTCCTGGCCATCGTTGTCGGTGAGATCCGTCTCGCAATCACGAATAAAAAAGGTTAACGGCTATGGCAAAGAAAACACCCGCGATTAATTCGAGTTCAACGGCCGACATCGCATTCCTCCTGCTCTGCTACTTCCTCATGACTACCACTATGGGAAGCCAGACCGGACTAAGCCGTCGTCTGCCTCCTATGCCCGACCCCAACCAGAAGGTAGAGGACCAGAAAGTTAACCGTCGCAATATCATCATTGTGAAGATTAACTCCGCCGACAGAATTTTGGCCGGTAGTGAACCCATAGACGTAAGCCAGCTCAAGGACAAGATCAAGATCTTCCTCACGAACCCCACCGACGATCCCAACCTTCCCGTAATGGAAGCCACCGAGATCGAAGGACTCGGCAACCGCAAAGTCAGCAAGGGCGTCATCTCGCTCCAGAACGACCGCGGCACCAGTTATCAGGCATACATCGCCGTTCAGAACGAGCTTGTGAAGGCCGTGAACGAACTGCGTGACGAAGCCTCGATGAGGGAATTCGGCAAGAAGTTCCTTGCTCTTGACGAAGATCAGCAGAAGATTATCAAGAACGTCGTACCTCAGCAGATTTCTGAGGCCGAGCCTAAGGATGTAGGCAAAAGAAGATAGGAGGATATAGCTATGTCAATGTTCAAGAAAGGCGAAAAGAAAGAAATGCCCGGTATTTCCTCGGGCTCTCTCTCCGATATCGTGTTCATGCTCCTGTTCTTCTTCATGGTGACGACCCAGATGAGGGAAACCGAAAACAAGGTCGTCGTCAAGATCCCTTCGGCATCGGAATCCGTGAAGCTCGAGCGCAAGGACCTCTCTTCCTACATCAACATCGGAACCCCTATCCGCAGCCTTCAGGCTCAGTACGGTACCGATGCACGTATCCAGCTCAACGACTCTTTCAAGACCGTGGACGACATCCGCGACTTCGTCGCTGCGGAGCGTGACTCCAAGAGTGAGGCCGACCGTTCCTTCATGACCATCTGCATCAGGGCAGACCAGGACGTACGTATGGGTATCATTACCGATGTTAAGCAGGAGCTGCGACGCTGCTCTGCGCTTAAGATCATGTACTCAGCAAGAAAGGGCGAGTAATTTCGCCCCGGTACTATAGAGCAGCCCCCTTAATGAGGGCTGCTTTTTAAAATAATATTATAAGAATGTCACAGGAAATACTCAGAACGAAGGTCAAGGACCTTCTTGTCAAAGCGCCCGGAGAAGAAGTGCTCGCGAAGGGCTGGGTGCGCACCAAACGTGGAAACAAAGAGATCGCGTTCATCGCCCTGAACGACGGATCTACCATAGATAATATACAGATTGTCGTCGACAAGAACGCTACCGATCCCACCCTGCTCTCGAAGATCACCACGGGGGCATGCATCGCCGTGCACGGCAGGCTGGTCGAGTCGATAGGCAGCGGGCAGGCAGTCGAGATCCAGGCATCCGACATAGAGCTTTACGGGGAATGCGATCCCGTACGCTATCCGCTGCAGAAGAAGGACACCAGCTTCGAGTATCTGCGCACCGTCGCACACATGCGCCCGC
>ONFK01000164.1 GCA_900317065.1 uncultured Bacteroidales bacterium | reverse complement strand
AGGAATGGGAAGACGTGGTGAAAGGCTCGGATTTCGTGATTGGGGGAGTGTCCTCCTTCGGAGTCGACTGGTTCCTTGAGGAAATCCTGACGAAACTCGACCCTTCAATGCCTGTGCTGTCGGTTACCAAGGGGCTTCGCGCCACGGAAGACGGCACGCTGCTCTCATATCCGGGCTACTGGGAGAGCGAACTGGCAAAGCGCGGAATAAAGAGGACCGTCTGCGCAATCGGAGGCCCCTGCACTTCCTACGAACTCGTGTTCATGGATCCTTCCGAAGTCGGATTCTGCGGCAAGGACAACGAAGCGCTTCGCATGATGAAAGAGGCCATGCAGCGCCCTTACTACCATATTTCTCTGACGAACGATGTCATAGGCCTGGAGAGCGCCGTGGCCCTCAAGAACGCCTACGCCATGGCTGTCACCCTCGCCGTAGGCCTCAACACCCGCTGGCACGGAGAAGACGAGCCCCAGCACTACAATTCGCAGGCGGGCACGTTCACTCAGGCTGTCCGCGAGACTCATGCGCTGATGCAGATGCAGGGCGGCACCTTCGAAAGCGAATGCATCGGGCTCGGAGATCTCTATGTTACGATATTCAGCGGCCGCACCCGCAAATGCGGAGTGCTGATGGGGCGCGGCCTCAACTACGACGAGGTTACCGAGGCTCTCGCCGGCATCACCCTCGAGAGTCTGGTGATCACCCGTGTCATGGGGCAGGCCATTCGGCGCAAGGCGGAACTCGGGCTTGTAGACCTTAAGGATTTCCCCCTGCTCATGCACATAGTGGATATCCTCGACAAGGGCAAGGCCGACGCCGACATGCCCTGGGAAGCATTCACTTTCGACCATCTCGGGAAGTAAACAATAATAAGGTATGAAGACGAAGCACACATTCAAGTACTGGCAGTGGAGGGTCATCATCTGTTCGATGATAGGCTATGCGCTGTTCTACTTCGTGCGCAAGAACTTCGCCTTCGCGATGCCGTCCCTCGGGGAAGAGTATGGGATCACGAACACCAGTTTCGGTATCATCCTCAGCCTGGTGGGCATCATCTACGGAATCTCCAAATTCGTGAACGGCATCATCGCGGACAGGACCGTCGCCCGCTGGCATCTGGCCATCGGGCTCGCCGCCTGTTCGGTGTTCAACCTGCTTTTCGGCTGGTCCGACAAACTGTCCATGCTCATTACCGGTCAGACCGGGGGCGCTGAGTTCGTGAGCACCATGGTTATCATCATGGCCACATTGCTGGTGCTTAATAACGTGTTCCAGGGATGCGGATTCCCTCCCTGCAACCATCTCCTCGCCTGGTGGGTGCCGCCGAAGGAACTTGCCACGAAGACTGCGGTGTGGAATACCTCCCATTCGATAGGCGCAGCGCTCGCCGCGGTTTTCTGCGGATATATAATCGCCCGTACCGGCACCTGGCGCTACTGCTTTTTCGCACCGGCGGCGATAGGCTTCGCGGGAGTCGTATTCATCGTCTTGACGCTGCGCGACACCCCTTCTTCGGTGGGCCTTCCCGACCTTCCGGACACAAAAACTGAAATAGACAACGACGATACCCCTGAAGCCTTCAGGGCGTTCGTAAAGAGAAAGGTGTTCCTCAATCCGGTAATCTGGCTTCTCGCTGTCACAGATCTCTTCGTTTATATAGTGCGTTTTGCCGTACTGGATTGGGGACCCACCTTTTTACAGCAGAGGCAGGAGCCGCTGTCTCCGGAGCTTGCCGGCTGGACTATCGGGATTTTCGAGATAGCGGGCTTGCTGGGGATGCTCGCTGCGGGGTGGATTTCAGATCACTTTTTCCATTCCAAGACGCACCGCGTCTGTGCAGTGGAAATGCTGCTGACAGGGGCATGCCTCCTCGTCCTGCAGCTCGTAAGGAATACGGCCTCCCCGGTATTGATACTCATACTTCTTGCCTTGGCAGGATTCTTCCTGTACGGGCCTCAGGCACTGCTCGGGGTAACGGCATCAAAACAGGCAACGAAGAAAGCCGCTTCATCGGCTCTTGGAATCATCGGAATAATGAGTTATGTTTCGGTAATCTTCACCGGAGCAGGTCTCGGCTGGTATTCCGACCACTTCGGCTGGGACAGCCTTTATCTGCTGATGGCAGGTGTTTCAGCGATAGGTTTTATATTCATCGCCGTCTTGTGGAACATCAAAGATGACGGCTACTTAAGAGAAGAAACAAAATGACAAACCATATGAAAAAACACTACGAAATGCCAAGCACGAATGTGCTGAATCTTGAAATTGCGTCGAAGATACTTGATGCTTCGGGCGAGAACATGTACAATAACAATCTCGGTCCTGCAAGTAATATTCCTGACTGACGATGACGAGTAGATTCATATCTTTGCTTTTATCTGCAAGTGCCCTGTTGGTCGCTTGCTCTAGCTATGATGCTGAAAACCAGTCGGTTGTAGGGCCTTTATACGACACTTTCATTGCCGCTTCGGCCGAAGCGGCATCGTCGAAAGCCGTTCTCGACGGAACCTCATTCCGATGGAACGACGGCATCGACGAGCATATCGATGTCTGGACGTCGGAAGGATTCAAGACCTTCGACAAGACGGAAAACACCAGCGGTAGCTCCAAGGCGGCTTTTGCAGGTTCGCTAGCAGGAGCCGTGCCGTCCACCGTGGCGGTCTATCCTTCGGGGGCCTACACTCTTGCAGGAACGAAACTGACTCTCTCCCTCCCGGAGTCATTCACGCATGATGCATCTTCCTGCCAACCTCCGATGGCGGCGGTCATTTCGGACCCTTCGCAGGTGACAGGGGAGGATGCGAATCTGGACTTCCGGCATATAGCAGCCATGTTCAAGGTCGAATACTCCAATGTGCCGGTGACGGCCGCCAAGTTCGTGCTGACTGCCGACAGGCGAATCTGCGGAGATTTCGAAATCGCCGACTGCACAGAGCCCGGGGCCGTTATTTCGACAGATGCTTCAGGGGATGGAAAAAGCGTTACGGTAAACTTTGCAGCTCCGGTTCTTCCCGGCGAATCCATGACTTTCTATGTCCCGATTCCAGCCGGCACATACGAATACTTCCAGATGAGGCTGAAAGACAGGGCGGACAAGACTCTTGCAGGGCATCAGTATACAGGCCCTTTCACCGTAAGCCGTGCGGAGCTTGCATCGGGTAACGCCGTTATCAGCCTGACGCCCAAAGCAAGGTCCCTTACGGGAGTGGATGCAGCATTCTCGGAAGAGAATATCTACGACCTGGGCCACAAGCTCACCGAGGACTGGGGCATTCAGCAGTTCGGAATCGACAAGGACGGAAATATCTACTATGCCAGCGTGGATGGCTTAAACACAAGAATCGACAAAGTCACTCCGTCCGCTTCCAAGGTCGGCTCAACTTCCGTCACGAGTACAATGGATCTGAGCTACAGCGGCCACCTTACCGGAATGGCGGTTGAGGATGCGCCCGACGGCACCTATCTCTGGATTCCGGAGTACTCCGACAAAACAGGTTCGTACTATGGCATGAAGACCATAGGAAGGGTAAAATACACGTCCAATGCATCCTATGCCCCGAACGCACTGGAAATCGAGCATTATTATCTGCCTACAGATGCCCGCAGCACTATGAACGTGGCAATAGACCAGGAACACGACCGTCTGGCGGTCTGCTTCTGGGAAGAAGGGCACAATGGCAGCAAAGCCAATGTTTTCGGGCGAAGGGTGCGGGTGTATTCCCTGAGCGAAGCGAAGGCTCTGACTCCCAAAGAGTGTATTTTGAAATCCAACAACATAGCGGACGGACTGTCGACAACCATTACCGCCCGGGATTTAGAATCTCTGACTCCTCTGGCGGAAATCGGAACCCCGTGGAGCATAGACAAGATATGGCCGGATCAAATAAACTACTACGGTTGGCAGGGCTTCGACTATCACGACGGAAAGGTTTATTTCCTGGAAGGAGCTCAAAATGCCGGCAAGGGTCGTAGTATAGCCGCCTTGACCACATACAAATGTGAAGATGGATATTTTCCCTCCGATGCGTCACTCCCGGAATTCGGATTCTGGCCCGATGCAGGCGGGGTGCTGGTGGAACCGAGAGCTTTCATCTGGGTGATATCGGAAAAGGAAACTCTTGATACATACGGTATTACATCTACCGGGGTGGCTGAAGTGGAAGGAGTGAAGGTAATTGACGGGAAACTCTATCTTGGAGTTCTTTCCAAGGGCTTCAAGGGCGAGGCCGCGCCAAGAGCCAACGTGCTTGTGTATACGATGGGGAAATCCGGAGAGAATATGGATCCCTCCGGCCTCGGCGACTGTGAAATCATAGAAATATAACTAATAACATTATCGATATGAAGAAAAACTACTTGCCACCCGAATTGACCGTTTGCGAAATGGAGTTTCGCAGCGGCCTGATGGTAGTGTCGGCGCTCACCGTCGACGCCATTACACAGGAGAATATGGCTCCCGTAGATCTCGGAAGTTCATCTGTAC
>ONFK01000081.1 GCA_900317065.1 uncultured Bacteroidales bacterium | reverse complement strand
TGGCGAACGCGTGTTCATTTTTGGCGACTACGACTTGGACGGCATGACGGTCAGCGGCGAGCATACCCGGCGCCTGCGTGCCCATTTCCCAAGATGCTTGAGGGCATCGTCGATTTCGCCGTATATGAGACCGATTTCGGTCATGTATGCTTCTTCGGCGCTTTTGTGGAGGTCGTTCCATAGGGCTTCCAGCAGTGCCGGCTCCCATTTTTTGAGTCCGTCGCGCAGTTTGAGCAGCATTTCCCTGCGGAACTTCAGGTCTCTTGTCGCTCCGCTCCTGTAGAAGGTCTTCTGACTGTCTGCAATCCTGTTTATGGTGTATTCGTCTATCATGTCTGTTCTTGCATATTGTAATCATGTGCCAGCCGCGCGGCAATGCCGACCGGGCGACGCCCCCGGCGCACGGCGGCCCTTTGCCGCGCTACCGCGGCTGAATAGCCCTGAATGCATGCGAGCCCGGGCCGACCTCCTTTGGAGTATCGCTTCCGGGAAGATATACCGATGCGTGCGAACCGTCCGGTACTCGGACCTTGAGGATGAACTTCCCCTTCCTGATATCCCAGCGCACGGCAGCCTTGCCCGAAGGAGTCTCCGTCTCGTACGAAGCCCAGGTCAGATCTCCCATGGGAGTCGGACGGACGATAATGTGCCTGTAGCCGGGCTCGGCGGGATCTGTCTGAAGACCGGCAATGCGGGTGTACAGCCAGGTCAGGCCGCCGCCGAACATTGGATGATTGCGGGATTTGGTCCCGTCCCAATATTCCCACATGGTCTTGGCTCCCTGCTCGAGCCACCAGCCGTAGCTTGGCTGGTCTTTCTTGCACATGGCAGTGTAGGCCATTTCCTGCAGGCCGTTCTCGCAAAGCACGTCAAAGAAGATCTGCGTACCGAATATGCCTGTATTGAGATGTCCTCCGTTCCCGGTGATTTCCTTTTTCAGGGATTCCACTACATCCGCCTTGCATTCCTCGGGAACTCCCATATGGAGTGCGAAGATATTGGAGCCGTTGTTGTAGCCGTAGGACTTTGTCTCAGGATCGTAGAACACCTTGTGGAATGCCGCCGCAACATCGTCCGCCAGGGCATTGAACCGGGCGGCTTCTTCCGTCTTGCCGAGTGCGAGGGACGCGTTGGCGGTATATTTTGCGCATTTCCAGAGGAAGTAGGTGTGTACCAGCTTGTCGTCGGGGAATCCATATGCCGGACACCATTCCCCAAGATTCATCCAATAAACGGCTTTCTCGGCATCGCGAGGCATCTGCATGTTCATGATGCCATCCTCCGTGCGCCAGCTCTCCATAAAGCGAAGCTGGCCTTTCATCGCATCGTAGTGCTCCTGAAGGACGGAGATGTCGCCGTAGTGCACGTAGTGTTCCCAGGGGATGATGCACATTGCCGCGCCCCAGGCGACCCCGCCTCCGCAGCCGGGATGCCAGGGCGCCCCGTTCGGAACATAACCCGTGACAGGGTCCTGGCAGTCCGACATGTCCCTGAGCCACTTCCTGTAGAAGTAGTCGGCATCGAAATTGTGCATTACCGCGACGCAGGACACCTGTCCGTCACCGGTATACGGACCCTTCTCGCGGTGAGGACAGTCGGTGGCGACTCCCATGTGCATATTGTCGGTCTGGGCCCTCCAGAACAGACGGTTTATCTTTGCGAACATAGGATTGGAACAGTCGAAATGCCCGGTAGTACGGATATTCGTGTAGATTGCCTCCGCCTTCAGGTTGGAAGCCTTCAGTTCCCCGGGCCATCCCCTGACTACTACTTTATCGAAGGAATACCAGTTGAACGAAGGCGCATAGCTCTCTTTCCCGCCGCCTTTGCAGATATACTTGTAATCTCCGTTCCAACTGCGTTTCACCCAGTTCTTTTCGCCTTCTTCCTGTGGCAGAGGGTGCTCCAGGACAATCTCGGTGCCGGCGTCTGCCTTGATGCCGTAAAGATGCACGCGTCCTGTGACATAGTCGCCGAAATCCACCGTCCAGCTGCCGTCCTCATTCTTCGAAATGCTCACCGGATAGAGGACTTCCATGATCCTATCCTCCAGGCCGCGTTGACGCTCGAGGGAGCCCATCAGAGGCTCCCTGCGAACTGCCTGCAGCCATTCGCCGCCGCTCTCGAGGCGCGCGTCGTACACTTCGCCAGTGTAGATGTGGTTCCACAATATCGGGCTCCTGCGCACCTCCCAGCTTTCGTCCGTGCAAACGGTCCGGGTGCTTCCGTCAGACATCTCAAGTTCCATCTGGCAAATCAGGCGCGGGGTGCCGAAGGGACTGATCCATCCCTTGCGGAAAACGGAATACCAGCCGTTGCCTACGGTCACGTTCACGCTGTTCTCCCCTTTGCGGAGAAGGGATGTCACATCGTATGCGAGATACATCACGCGGAAATACTTGAAACTGTGCTCATCCACCTTGATGCCATACTTGTATCCTTCCTCGCGAATGCCGTACATCGTCTCGTTGGGCGAGTAGAAATCCTCGCCGACGCGCTTGCCGTTGATGTACATCTCGAACATTCCGAGCCCGCAGATGTAAGCGGTCGCCTTGCGTATGCCTTTGGGTGCTTCGATGATTTTGCGGAATTCAGGCGTAGGATGCTCCGCTTCCGGAACGAAGCTCTCCCCTTCCCAAGGGGCGCCGATCCATTCTGCCTGCCAGTTCTCAATGTCCCGGACCTGATCTTCCGGATTCGCCGTGCCGCACGCGGAAAGCACTGCGAGTTGCGCGGCTGCGATAAAGACGATTTTCAAGTATCTAGTCATGTTGATTGATTATATCCTGAACGACAAGGCCTGCCAGGGTCAGGCCGAAAATACCGGTAATATGTGCGAGCGTACCGTTTACCTGCGCTTTTCTGAAAAGCCCCGGATCCGCCTCTGGCGAAGGCGCCTCGCCCCGGTTCGGCAGCACTTCTTCGTCATATACGCACAGGAACTTCTTTGCGGGAAGAGTGCCTTTCTGACGGAGGCGCTTGCGAAGCATGGAGCCCAGGGGACATCCTCGGACATTCCAGAATTCAGCTACGCGGATCTTTGTAGGATCCGTCTTCAGGGCGGATCCCATGGAAGAGAAGAAAACGGCCCTGGAGGCGGCTGCATTGAGTATCAGGGTCTGTTTGTCCTTCAGCGAATCTATGCAGTCGACCACATAGTCGTAGCTGTCGAGGTCGAAGGCGGACGCGCTTTCTTCGGTATAGACCTCGTTGCGGGCTATGATATCCGCCTCCGGATTGATTTCCAGCAGCCGGCGGAGCATCACCTCCGTCTTTATTCCGCCTATGGTTGCGGATGTCGCCATCAGTTGCCGGTTGACATTGGAGGCGCTTACGGTATCGGCATCCACGATGGTCAGATGCCGAATGCCGGAACGCACCAGCGATTCCGCACACCAACTTCCGACTCCTCCGATGCCGAAGACTATCACTCTTGCGGAAGACATCTTTTCCATCGCTTCCGGGCCGAGCAGAAGCCCTGTCCTGGCGAACAATTCTTTCTCTTTCTCGCTGTAGGCCATCATTTTATCTTTTTCAGACTGACGTTCATAATTGCACTCTCCCCTGCCTCGAGCCTCACGGTAAACCCGACCAGGACGTTGTCCGGATTGGGGTAGTCTATGTCCGTGCCCGGCTGCGCCGACCATATACCGGCCTTGCCCTTGCATCCTTCCAGGGTCAACAGCCTTTTATGGCCGTCCGCATACAGCCGGATACTGCTTTCGTCCACTATCCCGGCCTGTGCCGTGGTGCAGAGATTCCACCGCACTTCAGCCGGATGGTCACCCGCCCGGAGTTCATCCTTGATCCTGAGCACCGCGTCATCCTCGCCTTCCAGCCAGACGGCCCTCCTGTACTCCTTCAGATCTTCCCAGTAGAGCATCTTGAGGTTCATTTTCGCGCCTTTCCTGGCATCTTCGCACCAGGTCCTTGAGAAATCGATATACTGATAAACGTCCGGCCTGTGCCCGTTCACCGTGATGATGTTGTGCGAGAACGGACCTATGCGGAACACGTCGTATCTGCTGCTGTTCTGCCAGCGGTTCCAGAGATCGACGCCCTTCGATTCGAGCGAGAGGTACGACTGCGAGCCCAGATCGTCCGCCCAGGTGATTCCGTCCGCGTCGAAGACGAAGGAACCTACGTCGCAATGGGAATGGTTGGAAGAGATTATGCCGGCCTTGATGCCGAGGTAGCTGTCGTCCCTGCTCTCCCATCCGCTGCGGTAAATATAAAGAGGTGTAAGTCCTCCTGTGGAGAAGAATCTGCCTTCCGGCACCTTGAGATTGGAAAAGTCTATGTTCCTGGCGCTTATCGGGAAGAAAGGCAGCAGGCGTTGCATATCCATTCTGCTGAAGTGGCTGCCGCGCAGTTTCTGCACCTCGGGATAAAGCAGGGATTCATCCCCCGTCTTTACCGCCAGCCATGCCAGCATGTGCTCCGCGGAAGCCTCCCTGCCGCAGTCCGCATAATCGAAACAGAGTCCTGTGGGACGGTTCATCATCTGCATGAATCTGCCGCTCCGGAAGAAATTGTCGTATCCGTCCATAAGGCCCAGATCGCTTCCGAACGCGCTTTCGAGGGCGGCTATCAACAATATCTGGAAAGAACTCCCATAGCCCCAGTAGCTGTATCCTTCGGCATAGGCCCCTTCCTTGGAATATCCTTCGCGAAGGGTCAGGTAATTGCTTCCGAAACACTTGTCCAGAATCATCCGGCTGTCTTCCTTGCATTCGTCCCATAGAGCTATGGCGCCGAATACGAGGCCGGCGTTGCATACCTGGTTCCAGTTCTGGAAGGCCGTGTAGAACCATGCGTCCTTGTCGATTTTGGATGCGTCGAATCCGTTCTTCCTGATAGCGGCCGCCACCTTTTCCCTCTGCTCCGGAGTCATCTCGCCATACAGCCAGTCGTAGCCGATGGCCATTCCCATTGTGATTTCCGCCACGTCCAGGAAATGCCCGGGGTTCCAGTTTTCGTACTCCGCCGCATTCAGCATTTCCACTATCGCACGCTCGGCATAGCGCCTGTCGCCGTGCACCCTGTAGGCGTAGGAGAGATAGAAAATCCGCTGCAGGGGGACCTGCATACGTTCTATCCTGAACCCGGCCATTCTGCGCGGATGAGGCGCTTTGTTCAGAGTCCGGTCGCAGTACGCGAGGATAGCGCTGTCGGCCTCTGCCAGAATCGGCTGAGTTGCAATCGCCTGCCGGACCTGCTCTTCCTCTCCCGCCTTCAACAGCAGGCGGGGATGGGCGCATGGCTGTGGATATGCAAGAACTGCGGACGGAATCAGAATCAACGCCGCGATCAGGATCCGGAGTTTCATTTCTCGCTTATGCGCATAAGTGCTTCGAGGAAGTAGTAGTCGGCATAGGTAAGCGGCACATCCACCTCTCCGTTCTTGGGCATGTTGCCTACGCTGTGCTTGAGTATGAATCCGTAGCATTCTCCCTTCTCGCAGAGATATTCGGGAGAAGCCAGGGTGCGTAACTGTTTCTTCGCCATTGACATGCAGCGGCCGGCGAGCTTTCCGTCCGTGATTGTGGCAAGCCGGACAAATGCCGATGCCATGATGGCCCCGGCGGAAGCATCCTTGAGGGCGGGCCCGGGTGCGTCAAAGTCCCATGCCGGAATACCGTCTTCCGGGAGGCGCTGCAGAAGCATCTCCGCAATATTCTCCGCCTGAGCCTTGAACCGGGCGGCAGCCTCGGCGTAGCCCTTTTCTGCGCATTGTTCGGACATCATCGTGTATCCGTACAGACCCCAGGCCTGTCCCCTGCTCCACGCTGAATCGTCGGAATAACCCTGATGTGTCTGCTTTTTTATGACGGCGCCGGTCTCCGGGTCGTAATCCACCACATGCCATGTGGTATAATCGTCGCGGAAGTGGTTTGCAATGGTCCTGTCGGCGTGGCTGACGGCCATCTCCCGCTGCTCGGGCGTGCCGAATTTCATCAGCAGTTCCAGATTCATCATGTTGTCTATGATGACAGGGAATTTCCATTTTCCGTGATCCCAGCTGCGAGTCGTGCCCGTGACGGGAGAGAAACGCGCGGCGAGTTTGTCCGCTCCTTCCCGCAGAACGACTGAATCTGCGGCGGCCTGCTCCGGAAACAGGAGCAGATGATTGCCGAAGCTGCAGTTCAGCATGAAGCCTATGTCATGTGAATTCTTTGCACGGACGAGGGTGTCCAGATAGTGAGTATATTTGTCGGCAAGAGCGGCCACTTGCAGGTCATGAGTGCGCAATGCTGTAAGGCAAAGGCTTCCCGGATAGAAACCGCTGCACCACCATTTGATGTCGGATGTCACCAGAGAGTCGCCTTCAACGCTCTTTGGCATCTGCCCATGCTGCAGATTGCTGTCCAAAAGAGTGAGCTGATGTCTTGCAAGGTCGAAGACCCGGTCGGCAATGGAATTCATGGATTCTTTTGCACAGGAGGATGCCATAATCGAGACGATACCGAGGATCAGGGTAATTCTTTTCATATTGCGGGAGTTATGAATGTGTTCAAGCTGTCAATGGGAGGAAGAGAGGGATAGTCGAGTTGATACGCCGCTTTCTGCGAACGGTAGACGGAGATGTTGCCGGATGCGAGCCATGTGCTGTAGCCGCCGGTGAGTCCTGAATCGTAGAGTCCGCGTATCTCCCTTTCGATGTAATTGGGTGAATTGTCCAGGCCGTTCCTGTCGACCCAGCGCATCACGTGGTAAGCCTGTATCCAGGTACGGACCACTGCGGGACTTGCAGTGACCGCCTGTCTGCCCTGTACCCTTTTTCCCCAGGCCTTCATTATTTCGTATGGATGATTCCACGGTTTCGAGATTCCGTAATAGTGATCGGCGAAATGATCAGGATAAGGCATTGCGCAGATTACGTCGGCGATAGTCGAAATAGCCGGCCAGTACTGTCCGTAAGCGGTCGTGTATCCGGGATTCGCCGATTCTCCGAACACGTCTATCGAAACATAGACTCCCAGCTGATGGAGTTCATCGCAGGCATAACGGACGAAATTCTGGATGGCCTGCACCTTGCTTTCCCCGTAACGGTTTTTGTAATCCATCTGATCGTCGATGCTGATCATCTTGTCCGGGAAACGGACATAGTCGAA
>ONFK01000162.1 GCA_900317065.1 uncultured Bacteroidales bacterium | reverse complement strand
GTATCTTCGCACCATAAAACATTTGACTATTATGGACGGTAACAAAGAAAACAAGATGAACCTCAATCTGGATCCCCAGATAGCCAGCGGTTCTTATGCTAATCTTGCAATCATTTCTCACTCCCGCAGTGAATTCGTTATAGACTTCGCCAGCACTCTCCCCGGAATGCCCGGCCCCAAGATCAACAACAGGGTGGTCATGAGCCCCGAACATGCCAAGCGCCTGCTGAACGCGCTTGCCGAGAATGTAGGCAAATATGAGTCCCAGTTCGGAAGAATCATGTTGGAAGGTGCCGCCAACGGCAATACCTTCAATCTGGCTGACATGATGCAGGGAGGGGGAGCCAAGTCGTAATGAGCAACTGGAAGAAAATCAAGGCCATCGCATTCGACGTTGATGGCGTGCTTACCGACGGCAGCCTGATCGCATACGACAGCCACGAGATGGTGCGGGTTTTCAACGCGAAAGACAGTTTCGCCATCAGGGTGGCCCTCATGAGGGGCTATCACCTTGCCGTTTTCACGGGAGGTGAGACCGAAGGCGTGCGCAACCGTTTCATAACCTGCGGAATGGCTCCGGAAGACATTTACATGCAGTGCAGGGGCAAGATAAAGGCCCTGGACGACTTCTGCGCCCGTCACGGCCTCGACCGTTCGGAGGTCCTCTATATCGGGGACGACGTGCCGGACGTGCCCGTGATCAAAGCGGCGGGGATAGGTGCCGTGCCCGCCGACGCGGCGCGCGATGCCCTCAAGGCGGCGGACTATATGTGCGACGCTCCCGGCGGAAAGGGCTGCCTGCGCGAGATCATAGAGGAACTGCTGCGCACCCAGGGCAAATGGTATTTCGAGGACGGCGATTACGAGAAGGTATTCTAGCGCATGGATCTTAAAGGAAAGAAGCTGATTCTGGCGAGCAATTCTCCCCGCAGGCGCGATCTGCTTGCAGGCCTTAATGTCGATTTCGAGGTGGATACGTGCAATAACTTCGAGGAGAACTTCAGTCCTGACGTACCGCACTCGCAGGTCCCTGCGCTGATGTCGGAAGGCAAGTCCAAAGGCTTCCACCGGCCGCTGGAAAACGATGAAATCCTCATAACATCCGACACCATGGTGCTGCTCGACGGTCTGATCATGGGAAAGCCTCACTCCAGGGAGGAGGCCGTGCAGATGCTGCGGACTCTGTCCGGGCGCACCCATGAGGTGATAACGGCCGTGACCGTGCGCGACTGCGTCCGCTGCGAGACCGTCACCGATTCCACCCTTGTGCATTTCCGCGAACTTCGCGACGACGAAATCTTCTACTACATCGACACTTTCCGCCCCTACGACAAGGCAGGGGCCTATGGAATCCAGGAATGGATAGGATATGCCGCCATAACGGGCATAAGCGGATCTTTTTACAACGTTATGGGCTTCCCCGTACATAAAGTTTACGAGGAATTGATTAAATTTGCAGATTATGGAACTGAACGCTAAATACAATCCCTCCGAAGTGGAGGACAAGTGGTATTCTTACTGGATCAACAACCGTTGCTTCCATTCGGAGCCCGATTCCCGTGAACCTTATACCATCGTGATACCTCCGCCCAACGTGACGGGTATCCTTCATATGGGCCATGTGCTCAACAACACCCTTAACGACGTGCTCATCCGCAAGGCCCGCATGGACGGCAAGAACGCTTGCTGGGTGCCCGGCACCGACCACGCATCCATCGCCACCGAAAGCAAGGTGGTGGCCAAACTCAAGGGCATGGGTATCTCCAAAGAGGATATCACCCGCGAAGAGTTCCTCAAATACGCGTGGGAGTGGAAGGAGGAGCACGGAGGAATCATCCTTCAGCAGCTCCGCAAGCTCGGCGCATCCTGCGACTGGGATCGCACCAAGTTCACCATGGATCCGGAACTTTCCAAGGCCGTGATCAACACCTTCGTGTATTTCTACAAGAAGGGTTTGATCTACAGGGGTGTGCGTATGGTCAACTGGGATCCCGAAGGGCTTACCGCGGTGAGCGACGAGGAGGTCATCCACCGCGATACAAAGAGCCACTTCTATCATTTGAAGTACTATATTTCCGACGGCGCCGGCAATCCTACCGACGACTATCTGGTGATTGCGACCACGCGTCCGGAGACCATCATGGCCGATGCCGCGATCTGCGTGAATCCCAAGGATGAGAGGCACTTCCGCCTGCATGGCAAGAAGGTGCTCATCCCTCTGATCAACAGGGAGATACCTGTGATCGAGGACGATTACGTGGAGATGGATTTCGGAACGGGCTGCCTCAAGGTTACGCCCGCCCACGACGCGCACGACTACGAAATCGGCCTGAGGCACAACCTGCCTGTGATGGACATCATCGACGATCACGGCCGCCTGAACGAAAAGGCCCAGATCCTTGTGGGTCAGGACCGTTTCGAGGCCAGGAAGAACATAGTGAAGATGCTGGAGGAATCCGGCAATCTGGTGAAGGTGGAAGAATACACCTCGCCCGTGGGTTACTCCGAGCGCACCAACGCCGTCATCGAGCCCAAACTCTCCGCCCAGTGGTTTCTCAAGATGGAGGATCTGGCTGCCAAGGCCCTGGAGTCCGTCGAGAGCGGTGCAGTGAAACTCATTCCGGACAAATACCGCAACACCTATCGCCACTGGATGGAAAACGTGCACGACTGGTGCATCTCCCGCCAGCTCTGGTGGGGTCAGCAGATTCCCGCCTATTATCTGCCGGACGGCAAGATAGTGGTGGAATCTACTCCGGAAGAGGCCCTGAAGGCCGCCCAGGCCATCAATCCAGCCTATACCGCAGCCGACCTGCGTCAGGACGAAGACGTCCTCGACACATGGTTCAGCAGCTGGCTCTGGCCCATCAGCGTGTTCGACACCGAGCGTCCCGGACACCCTGAGCACAAGCCCAACAGGGATCTCTCCTATTATTATCCTACCAACGACCTCGTCACCGGTCCGGACATCCTATTCTTCTGGGTGGCCCGCATGATCATGGCAGGAAACGAGTTCATGGGCGACGTGCCTTTCCACAACGTGTATCTCACGGGAATCGTGCGCGACAAGCTCGGACGCAAGATGAGCAAGACCCTGGGCAACAGCCCGGATCGCTGGCAACGACATCTTCTACGATGAGTCGCAGGTGGAGCAGGGACGCAATTTCTGCGGCAAGATCTGGAACGCATGGAGGCTGATCAACGGCTGGAGCGTGGACACCAAGGCCGAGCAGCCTGCATATGCACTCGAGGCCGTCAAATGGTTCGACAACCTTCTCAGCCGCACCATCACCGAGGTGGAGGACCACTACGGCAAGTTCCGTATCTCCGACGCCCTGATGGCAATCTACAAGCTCTTCTGGGACGACTTCTGCAGTTGGTATCTGGAGCTTGTGAAACCGGCGTTCGGCGGTGCGATCGACGGCATTACCTACGAAGCTACGGTCAGTTTCTTCGACAAGCTGATCAAACTGATACATCCCGTTATGCCTTTCATCACCGAGGAACTCTGGCAGGTGATGGAGAAGCGCAATCCGGGCGAGACCATAATGTATCAGCGCACTCCCGCAGCAGGGCCCTTCAGTGCGGAATTCCTCGACAAGTTCGTTCTCCTGCAGGATGCCATAGTGAACGTCCGCGCCATAAGGGCACAGAAGGGAATTCCCGCGAAGCAGGTGCTGGACCTCTATGTGGCCGATGATACCCTCGCGGAACTCTATCCGGCTCTCGCCAAGCTCGGCAATGTCAATGTCAAGGAAGGTGCAGCGGAAGGAGCATCCGCATCCTTCATCGTGGGCACGGTGCAGATGAGCGTGCCTCTTGCAGATTTCGTGAACGTCGACGAGGAGCGTGGCAAACTGGAAGCCGACCTGGCATATCAGAAGAAGTTCCTCGCAGGCGTGCGCGGGAAGCTTTCCAATCAGGGATTCGTCGCACATGCCCCCGAGTCCGTGATTGCCGCCGAGCGCAAGAAGGAAGCCGACGCCCTGCAGCGTATCGAAGCTCTGGAGAATTCGCTTAAGGCCCTTGGATTATGATACATTTCGAGACCACCATCCCCGTGCGCTATTATGAGGCCGATCCCATGGGTATCGTGCATCACAGCAACTACATACGCTACTTCGAGTGCGCGCGTGACGAGATGATCTCTTCGTGGGGCTATGGAATCGAGAAGTGCCAGGCCGACGGCATCGTTTTCCCTGTTGCAGGCATACAGGTCAAGTATCATGCTTCAGCAAGGATAGGGGACGTGCTGCGGGTGACTGCCGATATTGAAAGCCTGCCGATGGCAAAACTGGTGGTGAAGCAGGCCGTATATAATCAGAACGGCGTGCTCTGTGCCGACGGTGTGGTCACCCTGGGCTTCATGAACGGCAATACGGGCCGGATAATGGGCTGTCCTGAACAGTTCCGGAAACTGATGGAAAAGTACGACAAATGATATCCATCAACAATCTTACCGTCAGTTTCGGAAGTTGGGAGCTCTTTTCCCGCATCAATTTCCATATCAGCGAGTCCGACAAGATCGGACTCGTTGGCAAAAATGGCGCGGGCAAGAGTACGCTTATGAAGATTATCTGCGGAGAGATGAATCCGACATCCGGAAGTGTGGACAAGCCTCAGCATGTGAGCATAGGATACCTCCCTCAGATAATGGAGCACCATAAGGGCAGGAGTGTGCTGGACGAAGCCATGACCGCCTTCGACGAGAGCAACGAGGCAGAGAGGGAAGTGGAGAGGATTACCAGGGAGCTGGGGGAGAGAACCGATTTTGAATCAGCGGAATACGGCCAGTTGATTGAATATTTGAATGAGCTGAATGACAGGCTGTCCGTGTTCCATTCGGAGCCTCCCAAGGTGCAGGCCGAGCGCACTCTTCTGGGTCTTGGTTTCCTGCCCTCGGAGCTTGACCGGCCGACCGAAACCTTCAGCCAGGGCTGGAACATGCGGGTAGAGCTCGCTAAGATACTCCTCAAGCAACCCGATCTGCTGTTGCTCGACGAGCCCACCAACCATCTGGACATAGAGTCTATCGAATGGCTGGAAAGCTATCTGAAAGACTACAAAGGCGCTGTGATGCTGGTTTCGCACGACAGACGATTCCTGGACAATGTCACCAGGCGGACGGTGGAGTTGATGCTGGGGAGCATCTACGATTATAAAGTGCCTTATACCCAGTATACCGAACTCCGGGCGGAGAGGATAGCCCAGCAGACTGCGGCCTACGAAAACCAGCAGCGCATGATAGAGAAGACGGAGGATTTCATCCGTGCCTTCCGCTACAAGCCAACCAAGTCGAACCAGGTTCAGAGCCGGATCAAGGCCCTCGAAAAGCTTGAGAGAATTGAGATCGACGAGACCGACAATGCCACCCTTACCGTAAAGTTCCCGCCGGCTCCCCGCTCCGGCGACATTGCATACAAATGCACGGACCTGACTGTCGCCTATCCTCAGAAAGTCGTTTTCCGGAATGCGGAAATAGAAATAAAAAGAGGGGAGAAGGTCGCTTTCGTCGGGCGCAACGGCGAAGGAAAGACCACGATGATGCGCGTGATAGTCGGAGAACTGGAACCTGCCGGCGGAGAATCCAGGCTCGGGCACAATGTGGATTTCGGTTACTTCGCACAGAATCAGGAGGATGTGCTTGACAAGAAAGAAACGGTTTTCAGCACATTGGACAGGATTGCAGTGGGAGACATCCGTGCCAGACTGCGTGACATTCTCGCCCAGTTCCTTTTCCGCGGAGAGGACATCGACAAGCGGGTGTCCGTGCTCAGCGGAGGAGAGAGGGCCCGCCTGGGAATGGCGAAACTGATGCTGCAGAGTCACAATCTGCTTGCATTGGACGAGCCTACCAACCATATGGACATCAAGTCCAAGGACATACTCAAACAGGCGCTGAAGGCCTATGACGGCACATTGGTGATAGTCTCGCACGACCGCGACTTTCTCGACGGACTGGTAGACAAGGTCTACGAGTTCCGCGACGGTCACGTGAAGGAATATCTTGGAGGCGTCTCCGATTTCCTGCGGATCAGGCGTCTGGAGTCGTTGCAGGAGCTGGAGCGCAGCAACGATGTTTCCACCAAGGATACGGCTACGGCACCGGCTAAGGCCGACTATCAGGAAATGAAGGCGAAGAGCAAGGAGGAGAAGAAACGGAGGAGCCGGGTGGATTTCCTCGAGAAAGAGATAGAAAAACTGGAAGCCCGTATGAAGCAGATAGAGGGTGTGCTTTCGTCGCCCGGCGAGGGAGACGATGTCATGGAACTCACGCGGGAGTACCTTGAATGCAAGAGAGATCTTGATGCAAAAACGGACGAGTGGGGTGAACTGATAGATTAGGTAAAGGTATGTATATAATTGATGCACACTGCGATGCTCCAACGATGATGTATCGTGGAAGAGACTTCGGAAAAGACAATCCCGGAGTTCAGGTCGACTTCCCGAAGATGCAGCGCGGGGGAATAACAGCGTCTTTCTTTGCCCTTTATATCCCGGCTTCCTTGAATGAGGCCGATGCTGCGGATTATGCCCTGGTCTTGCTTGACTCTCTCAAGCGGCAGGTCGAGGCCAACGAAAGCCGTGTGGCCTTCGCATTTGACGAGAATAGTTTGCGTCACAACGCATCAAATGGGCTTGTATCGGTTTTTATAGGATTGGAAAACGGTTCAGCCCTGCTGGGCAGGAAGGGAATGCTGGAGCGCCTCTATAAAGAAGGTGTACGATATGTCACGCTCTGTCACAGCGCCGACAACGGGCTTTGCGATTCATGCACCGGAGCCGGAACCTGGGGAGGTCTCAGCCCCAGGGGAAAGGAAATGGTCCGGGAGATGAATTCGGTCGGTATGCTGGTGGATGTCGCGCACACATCCAACGCGACGGTTAGGGATGTGCTGGATTGCTCATCCAAACCTGTCGCTTATACCCATGGATGCTGCAGTTCTCTTTGTTCACACAAGAGGAATCTTCCCGATGAACTTCTGGCCGGAATAGCCGCAAACGGAGGGGTCTCTTGCATGAGTATTTTCCCTTGTTTCCTGTCGGACCGATACTCCGATTTTGACGATGACAATCCGGACGGCCGCGAGATGATCGCGAAGCGGCAGAACCTCATGCAGAGCCGCCTCACCGACGCAGAGAAGCTCAAGGAGGCGGCTGCCGAGGAGAAGGCGAACGCCGACATGGAGCTCAGGGCGATGCAGAACCGCGTCAAGAGCATGATCGAGAGCGCCAAGGACGAGGCGAACACCGAGAAGGAGCGCATCCTCGAGGACGCCGCACGCCAAGCGGAGGCCACCCTCGAGAATGCCAATGCCACGATCGAGAAGCAGAAGGCAGAGATGCGCAAGGATCTCCAGCGCGAGATCGTCGATGTCGCCCTCGCCGCCAGCACCAAGCTGATGGGCAAGGACGACCTCGCGGAGCAGGACCAGCGCGCGCTCGAGTCCTTCGTGAAGGAGATCCAGGATGAATCCGGTCGCTGAGCGATACGCGCAGGCGTTCTTCTCGCTGGCAAAGGAGGAGGGCACGGTTGCCGAGCTGCGTGCCTGGGCGCAGCGTTCGGGAACGCACATCTGCGCGCACGACTTGGTTTCGGCCGATGGCGCACCCATCACGGCCACGCGCATTCGCCTGCTTCTGGC
>ONFK01000157.1 GCA_900317065.1 uncultured Bacteroidales bacterium | reverse complement strand
CGGACGCACGCTGATGGGACACGAATCCAGCAAGAACCAGCAGCTGGACGACCACTATTTCGGCGCTATTCCTTCGCGTGTTGCCGCATTTATGAAAGAACTGGAGATGGAAGGATACAAACTCGGCATTCCGCTGAAAACCAGGCACAAGGAAGTTGCTCCGAACCAGTTTGAGTTTGCTCCCATCTACGGGGAGATGAATCTGGCCAACGACCAGAACCAGCAGATAATGAATGTGATGCACAGGGTGGCACGCAGGCATGGATTCGTGGTGCTTCTGCACGAAAAGCCCTTTGCCGGCGTGAACGGAAGCGGCAAGCACAACAACTGGAGTCTGGGCACCGATACCGGAGTCAATCTTATGGCTCCCGGCAAGGACGCTCTCGGAAATCTGCAGTTCATCACTTTCTTCGTAAACACGCTTTATGCCGTGCAGAGGCACAACGGTCTGCTCAAGGCATCCATCGCATCTGCTACGAACGCTCACCGTCTGGGGGCAAACGAAGCTCCGCCTGCAATTGTTTCGGCTTTCCTGGGCCGAACTATGAATGAAGTCCTTCACAAGCTTCTGGAGATGCCATCCGGCACACCGATCGAAATAGCAGGCAAGACAGGGGCATCGGTCGGAGCCATAGGCATTCCTCAGATATTCGTGGACAATACCGACCGCAACCGAACTTCGCCCTTTGCCTTCACCGGCAACCGTTTCGAGTTCCGTGCCGTCGGTTCCAGTGCAAACTGCGCCGGTGCAATGATAACTCTCAATACCGCTGTTGCAGAGCAATTGCTGGACTTCAAGCAGGAGGTAGATGCGGAAATCGCATCCGGCAAGGCTCTTGACATCGCCGTGATGGATGTACTCAAGCCATTGATCGACAGTATATTGAAAGTTGTATGCTTCGACGGGAACGGATATTCCGACGAGTGGAAGAAAGAAGCTGCCGTCCGTGGCCTGGACACAGAAAACATAGTGCCGAAGATGTTCCTCGAATATGAGAAGGATGCTTCCGTGAAGATGTTCACCCGCTGCGGCGTCTTTAACGAAAAAGAACTCCACGCACGCAACGAGGTCAAGCTCGAGACCTATGTAAAGAAGATTCAGATAGAAGCCAGGGTGATGGGACGTATGGCCCTCAATCATATTATCCCCGCTGCGCTGGACTATCAGACCAGGCTTCTGCAGAATGCACGCCTGCAGAAGGATCTTCTTGGAGAAGATGTCGCCCGGGTAGAACTGGGTTTTGCGAAAGATATATCCGCTCTGATATCTGATATACGCGAGAAGGTGGTCGGTATTACCGAGGCGCGCAAGAAGGCGAACAAGATCGAGGATACTTACCAGAAAGCTTTGGCGTACAGTGAAGTAGCCGAACTCCTGCCGGGCATCCGTAAACCGATCGACGACCTCGAGGAGATTGTCGACAATGCTACCTGGCCGCTGCCGAAGTACCGCGAACTGCTGTTTATCAGCTAGTATCTCAACTTTGCAAATACCGGAAGATGATCGGACGCAGTGCGTGTTGCGGCCGTCTGGATTGTACCGCCGTCAATCTCGAAAACATCCCTTGCGCTTTTCAGGGTAAAAACGTAGTCGATACAAGCCTCCGGCTTATGCGAAGGATAGCTTCTTTCCGTCCTGTGCACGATGTCCCACACCTTCTGAAGTTCCTTTATCGCCCTGCTGCCTGGCCTGGAGTTCATATCGCCGCAGAGGATGACAGGCTTCTTGTATGCGGGATACCTGGATGAGAACCAGTCGTTTATGATTCTGGCCTGTGCCACTGTACTTTCTTCGTCCTTGAAATCGAGATGGGTGGCCGCGAAAACGCAATCTTCGGTCTCGATCACAGCCACGCTGCGCGGCTCGCTGCCTTCAAGGCAGGGAAGAGCAATCCTCCAGCTGTTCAGGATGGGCTTCTTGGAGAGGATCCCGTTTCCGTATCCTCCTCCGGCATAAGGGAAGGCTGAGGCGAAGACGTAGTTCCAACCGCCGAGTTTTTCGGCAAGGACCTTGAGCTGGAAGGTATTATGCCTGCGGTTGCAGCTGTCAAGCTCGTTGAGCCCCACAAGCGAGGCTCCTGACGTTTCGATTATCTTCGCGACGGCATCGGAAGAATCCTCGTCGTATTTCCCGAATGCCCCCACATTGTAAGTGAGAACGCTGAACTCTTGCAGCGCTGGTTCGCAGGCCCTGCTTGCCGGGTAGTTCTTCGAAGATGATACTTTGAACGATGTCTCTGCCAGAGCGTTGGTCGCATCTGCCCCAAAAAATGCCTTGTATATGCCCTTGGCGGTCTCCCAGCGGGATTTCGCAGAATTGAAAGAGGCGAGCTGGCGCACCGGGACGGTGAAGGTCATAGTCTGGCTTTCGCCCGGCTGAAGGAGCCTGGTCTTGCCGAATTCGCGCAGTTCCCTGGCCGGTTTGTCCTTGAAGTTTCCAAGAGGTGCGGCAACATATAATCCTACCGCTTCCTTGCCTGCAACCGTACCTGTATTTCTTACCGTAACGCTGGCGATCAGATTGTCACCGGCGATCCTGGCACTTGCAGCGCTGTATTCGAAGCTGGTATAGCTGAGACCATATCCGAAGGGGTAGGCAACCGGTTTGTTTTGTGTGCAGAAGTACCTGTATCCCACATAAATACCCTCGGTATAATCGGTATAGGCTACATTCTTAAGCGGGATTCCGCGTCTTTCGGGATGCACCACGCTTTCGTTTGCCTTGTCGCTGTGGAAATCATAGGGGAAATCTTCGGCTCCGGCCGCATCGAAATAGTCGAGAGGGAAGGTCATTGGCAGGCGCCCGGAAGGATTGACCTTGCCGGTCAGCACGTCCGCAATCGCGTTGCCGCCTTCTTCGCCGGGCAGCCATGTGCAGAGGATTGCATCCGGCAGGTAGCTCCAGGAAGCGGTTTCGACCGGTCCGCAGATATTCAGCAGTACGACTACCTTCTTGCCTGCCGCATGGTACTCTTCGCAGACGGTCTCAAGCAGCTTGATTTCATTCTCCTGGAAGAGGAAGTCTCTTTTCAGAATGCGGTCGCGGGCCTCGCCGGAGATGCGGCCGAGGGTAACGAAGGCTATGTCGTTGTTCAGAGCGGTATTCTTGATGAGTTCCGGCGTAATCTCAAGCTCCGGTTTCTGGGCGTCCCCGACGTGGACACTCACCTTGTGATTGTATTTCAGGTCTTCGGAGATGAAGGCGGCATAGCCGGTGTAGAGTTTCTCCAGCGACTGGTCGAGTTTGAATCCGGCGTTCTTGAGTCCTTCGGCGGGGCTGACGATATAAGGGGAGTTGACCCAGGCTGCACCGTTGCCGCCCTGTATCATACTGTAGGAATGGACACCGAAGAGGGCTGCCCTGGCGGGTTTTGCTGGAAGCGCCCCGTTGTTCTTCAGCAGGACCATGCCTTCTGTGGCCGTCTCGCGCGCCACCTTTGCACTGGCGGCAAGATCCGGCTTCAGACTCGGTCTGTTGCCCTTGAAGCTGGGGGTCTTGACTATCAGTTCGAGCAGTTTCGTGCAGGCCCTGTCGAGGTCGGCCATCTTGAGGCTGCCGTCCTTCAGACTCTCGAGAATATGTTCTGTCTGCGAAGGATGTCCGCCCATCAGCAGGTCGGAACCTGCGTGAATCTGTTTCGGAGTATTGCGCTTGCCGGTCCAGTCGGTGACCACCAGACCCTCGAAGCCGAAATCTTTCCGTAGTATGCCGGCGAGCAGGTCGTGGCTTTCCTGGGTGTATTCTCCATTGAGGTAGTTGTACGACGCCATCACGGTCCATGGCTGAGAGTCACGCACGCAAAGCTCGAATGCCTTGGTATAGATTTCTCTCAGGGTGCGCGTATCAAGCCTGGAATCGCCATCGAGGCGGTTGGTCTCCTGGCTGTTGGCTGCAAAATGCTTGGCGGAGGTGCCGACGCCTTTGCTCTGTACACCGTTGACGTATGCGGCGGCAATCAGACCGCTCAGCACAGGGTCCTCGGAGAAATACTCGAAGTTTCTGCCGTTCAGAGGGTTGCGAAGTATATTCATACCAGGAGCCAGGATGACGTCGTTCCCCATGGCGAGAGATTCTTCTCCGATCCCTTCACCTATTCTGCGGGCCACGGACCTGTCCCAGCTGGCTGCGGTAAGCAGACCTGTGGGGAAGCAGGTCGTCTCGTTGTCGTTAAGGCGTATGCCGACGGGACCGTCCATCATTACGATGGATGGGATGCCCAGGCGCGGGATGGGATATGTGACTCCTCCGGTGCCAGGAAGATATTTGCCCCTGTAAGGTTCGGCATCCTGCTGTATTCCTACGACAAAGAGTGCCTTCTCCTCGGCTGTCATGGCCTTGACCACCTCCGGAATGTTGTTTTCATTGAGCTTGGGTTGTGCGAATACGCCTGCGCAGACAAGGGTAAGGCAGGCGTTGAGAAGCAGTAATCTTTTCATTATAAAGGACTTGTTTAAATCTGGTTAAGGTATTTGCTGCGGGCGAGGAGGCAGTCGCCGATAGCGGCGGCGCTCCGTCCGAGACGGGAAAAGCGTATTTTTGTATCGGCGCTTACCTTGCTCAGGGAAAGCTTGTTGACGGCGGTGCGGATGGGAAGCATCAGATAGTCCCTGCCGACGATCAGGCGGCCGCCGATGACCACCAGGCCC
>ONFK01000154.1:5893-6979 GCA_900317065.1 uncultured Bacteroidales bacterium | reverse complement strand
TCAATGCGGATGACTATTACGGCGTTGATGCGTATTCCTCCATGCGGGAATGCCTGCTGACGCTTCAGGAAGGCGAAGCCGCCATGGTGGGCTATTATCTGAAGAATACCGTGTCGGTGTATAACGACAGGCTGACCGGGCTTTCGAACTTGACCGTGGTGGCGCGTCTGTACGATCTTTCGAGCAAGAAACTGGCGACCTGGACGGTGCACGGGGTGAATGTGGTCGCGGACGGCGTGGCCTGCGACGTGATGCGTCTGTCTTTCCCGGACAAGATTACTCCGGTGCATTTCATTTCTCTGGAGCTTCGCGATGCCAAGGGGAAGGTGCTGTCGAAGAATTTCTACTGGAGGTCGACGGCGAAGTATGTCGAGGGGACTCTGACCGGGCCTTGCGCTTCGGGATTCGAGAGTCTGGCTTCGATGCCCAAGGCGTCGGTGAAGGCTTCTCTGGCGAAGCGCTCTGCCGACGGGGTGCTGTATTACGATGTGACGCTGCGTAATGGCGGATCGAAGATAGCGTTCTTCAATGAGGTGCTGCTGCTTGGCGACGACGGTCTGCCGGTGCCTTACACATTCACTTCTGACAACTACTTCTCGCTGCTTCCCGGTGAGAGCCAGACGGTTACGATGGAGATTGCACGCGAAGACGCTCCCGCGCGTCCGGTGGTTCATGTGGAGGGATGGAACGTGGCGGAGAGGGTTCTGCGCTAGAGATAGAAGTCTTTTGTGAGGGCGGCATAGGCAGGGCTTCTGTCTGTGCCGCTCATCAGTATGAGTTCTTCGGAGGGGATGGTGTTGAGGTTTTTCGGGCGGCCATTGTTGATGGGAGTGCTGCTGCTGGCGTGGCTGGTGTGGCTGGTGTCGCTGGCGTGGCTGGTGTCGCCGGAAGTGCTGCTGGTCTTAGTGCGGCGGAACTCCGCGATTATGCGGCTCGCGGGCTTGCGGGCGGTGGTGCGGATGCGTAGGATGCGGAATGGTCTGAGGCCGAAGGATGCGGCGTAGCGGAGGAGGGGCTGTTCTTCGGAGGCGGGGAGAATCAGGGAGAGGATGCCGCCGGGGGTGAGATGCGAGGCGGCGAATGCGC
>ONFK01000154.1:0-5888 GCA_900317065.1 uncultured Bacteroidales bacterium | reverse complement strand
AAGGCGCAGATTTCGCGGTAGGACAGGGTGTCGGTGTGTCGTGCTGTGCTGCGCCGGGCGTCGGGTGCTTTCAGGGATGCTTCGAAGTAGGGCGGGTTGGAGAAGATGGCGGCAAAGAGGTGCGTTTCATCGGGGCAGGCGGGAAAGGGCCGCTGTCCGCCGAGGGCGTCGGCCAGTCGGCATTCCCGCCTTTCGCACATTGTTGCTGCCATATCAAGCGAATTGAGTTGTCTTTCCAAATCGTTCAGTGAGAGCGCTTCCGCGTGGAGGGAGGGGGCCCAGGGGGAGGCGGCGAAGTTTGCGGTGGCTTCAGAGGCGGCTGCCGGGTCGATGTCGATGGCGAGGATCTTGAAGTGTGGTTGGGTGCCGGATGGCTTTCCGGGCGCTTCTGCGGACATTCCTTGTGATTTGATGCGGTCTGCGAGGCGCTGGGCTACCATCAGCGCTATAACTCCCGTGCCGGTGCCGATGTCCAGCAGGTGCTGGACATCTCCTGCTGTTTGCGGGGGCTCGTCGGGGAGGGTCAGTGCGGCGCCGAGGAGGACGGCATCGGTGCCGACCTTCTGCGCAGCCAGTTCATTCCGAACCTCAAAACGCTTGAACCTGAAAACTTCCATTTGATCTGCAAATATAGCAAAACTGTAGCACCTCCGACGTGGTGATGGAGCTGGAGTGAGGACTGAAAGAGGCGTCCGGAATTCACCGATCCGTATGCAAAATCGCCATTTCTGCATACAAACAACCTAAAAACCGGATAGTTGTATGCAAAACGGCCCTTTTTGCATACAACTGCGACTCTATTTCGTGGTGTTGAATCGCCGTACCAGTTCACAGCGACGACACATTCAGGATCGTCTTTTCCAGCGTGCCACGCGTCTTCCTGTCCAGCAGCACTTTACGAAAAACGACCCCACTCAGATTTGGTGGGGTCATTTTATGCAATCTACTGTAAATCAGCTTGTTTTGTAGCATGCCGCCAGAGATTAAGGAAGCGGCCGAGGAACAGACACTCCGCGGCATTACCCCCGTGCCCAAAACCTGCCAAAATGGGCACCAACACCTCAAATTCTACCCTTCCGTGCCAGAAATGCCACTTTTCGGGCACGGGGTTTCTGGGATTGAGGACGTTGCTGTCGACGAAGCACTCCGACACCCAGTCGGGCGGTTATGTTGCTGATCTACAGCGCCGGCCTACAGGAATATCTACAGCGCCGGCCTACAGGAATTCGCCGTCGCGCATGGTGAGGGTGCGGTCGCAGAGGGCGGCGAGGGACGGGTCGTGTGTGACGATGACGATTGTCTGGCCGAGGGTGTCGCGGAGGCGGAAGAATAGGCGGTGGATTTCTTCTTTGGTGGCGGAGTCGAGGTTGCCGGTGGGTTCGTCGGCAAAGAGAACTGCGGGGCGGTTGATCAGGGCGCGGGCGATGGCGACGCGCTGCTGTTCGCCGCCGGAGAGTTCGGAGGGTTTGTGGGAACTGCGGGCGGCGAGGCCTACATTTTCCAGCAGCGCGAGCGCGGCGGCGGATGCATCTTTCGAAGATCTGCCGGCGATCAACGCGGGAATCATCACGTTTTCGAGGGCGGTGAATTCCGGGAGGAGATGGTGGAATTGGAAGACGAAGCCGATGCGGCGGCAGCGGAAGGCGGCGAGTTCGCGGCTTTCGAGCGAAAGGACGTCCGTGCCGTCGATGACCAGACTGCCGGCGTCCGGGGTGGAGAGGGTGCCGAGTATCTGGAGAAGGGTGGTCTTGCCGGCGCCCGAGGCTCCGGTGATGGCGACGACCTCTCCCTGGGCAGCGCTGAATTCTACCCCGCGCAGCACCTGCAGCGTGCCGAAGGATTTAGTTATGCCGTCGGCGCTTATGATTTTGTTTCCTGTCATTCTGAACAGTGTGAAGAATCTTCGCAAATATAGCAAAAAATCACTATCTTTGCTGAACCCGAACGGGGTGTGGCGCAGTTGGCTAGCGCATCTGCTTTGGGAGCAGAGGGTCGTGTGTTCGAGTCACATCACCCCGACGTATGAAGTGGTTACAAAAATTGATGGTCGCAGTCTTCCTGCTTTCGGTAGGGAGTACGGGCTTGTACGCTTCATCGGAAAATCTGAATCTGCGCTTCCGTTTTGGCAAAAGTGAGACGGATGTGAGTGCTCTGGAGACTCTTTTTGCTGGTGAGAAAACTTCGCAGGTCAAGTCCGTTGTCATAAAAGCTTCTTCTTCTCCCGACGGTCCGTATTGGGTAAACAAGACGCTCGCGGAGAAACGCGCTACCTATATATATAATAGGGTCCGGGAGATTTGTCCGGATTTGGACTCGACGCTCATCCGTGTCGAGACGGTGGCGGAAGATTGGAGCGGGGTGGCAGCCTGGTTGCGCCGTTGCAATAAGCCATACAAGGAAGAGGCACTCAAGATAGTGACTGCAGGAGACAAGATAGAAAGGGAAGAAAAGTTGCAGGACCTTTGGGCGGGAGAAGCTTGGGACGACCTGATGCATTCGGCGTTCCCTGCGCTTCGCTGCGTAAAGGTTTCGGTCGAATACGCCTCACCTGAAGTATCACTTGAGGTGTCGGCGGAGGAGACAGCGCAAATCGCAGCCCCCGACAGTAATTCGGTGAGAATATTGTTCCCTGCCGGAATCCGTTATGTCCGTCCGGAATATGCCGGCAATTCCGTTCAGTTGCAGATATTGCGCAATATCGCCGGCAGCGGCAAGTCGCTGAGAATTGAATCCTTCTCTTCGCCTGAGGGAGATCCTGTGTGCAACGCCGCTCTGGCGAAACGTAGGGCGGAGTGTGTCCGGATGTGGATAGTGGAGAATCTCGGGATCCCTGCAGAGAAAATCAATGTCGTTTCGTGCGGAGAAGATTGGGACGGACTGCTTCGTGAAGTCCGCGAGAATTACCACGGAAACAATCGCGATGTAGTGCTCAAAATCCTTGGCGACACGAGTCTTTCCAACGCTTCGAAGAAAGCCGCCATCCGTTCCCTCGACGGCAATGCGAGCTGGAAATCTTTAGTGGACGGGCATATGTCCGGTCTCCGCTCTGTGCGAATCACGGTAGAATAATAAAACAGGCCACAGAGATCTCTGTGGCCTGTTTGTTTCAAAATCAAATGTTACAAAAGCTGTAATTGCGTAGCTACGCAGTTGACAAGTTTTTCCATTATGATAGGCTTCGTAATGAAATCATTCGCTCCCATCTGGTAGCCGCGTACTATATCTTCCGTAGAGTTGAGTGCGGACAAAATCACTACACGGATTCCGCTGGTTTCCGGATTCTCCCTGACACGGCGCAGCACCTCGAAGCCATCTATCTCGGGCATCATCAAATCCAGAAGTATCAGGTCCGGCTTTTCCAGGCTTATTTCTTCCATTGCCTGCCGACCGCCGCTTGCTTTCCTGATGCGGAATTTGAATTTGGCAAGCATTTTTTCTACAAGAAGGAGATTCAGGGGTACGTCGTCAACTGCCAGAACGTTGTATTTGGTGAATTCGATCATTCTTTTACTCTTTGTCTTTCCATGGATGCAATCCATACTTTCGGAGTCATTCCCGTTACCTTCTTGAAGGTCGTGTTGAATGAGGAAGCGCTGAGGAAGCCGCAGGACTGTGCTATTTCTTCCTGTTTGGCCTCGCGGTGCGAGAGTATGTATTGCTCGGCGTAATCTATTCTGAGCGTGTTTATAAGCTCAGGAAAGCCGAGATTGTATGTGTTGTTGACAAGTTTTGAGACGTATGTTTTGTTCGAGTTCAGCCTTTCGGCCACATCGTCGAGCGTCAGCCTTGGATGCAGGAACAGGTGTTCGTCCATCATCAGATGCTGGAAGCGCGAAATCAGGCTGTTTTCGTCCCAGGAATCGGATACTGCGGTGAAAATATTGGTCGTCAGCTGCGTAGGAGTGTCCTTCTTGGCCTCCGCGTGCCATTCTTCAATGTGCAAATTCTCTCCGATCTTCTCCTGAATGCGCCTGAGGGCCTCTTCTTCCGCCTCGTCGAGCAGATCATTCAGCATGGCTTCCACGACTTCGTCCTTGTTCTGTTTCCCGTAGTTGTAGCGGATGAGCAGGCGGTAATCCTTCCAGCTGATGTTGACCTTTGCCCCGAAAAGTGCGTTCAGACCGAAAAGCAAAGCGGAAAACAGCAGCAGGGTGGCTGTCGTCAGCTGGACCCATAAATCCAGCGCGTAAAGGTTGTATCCGATACCGATTCTTGCCGCCATGACGGCCATAGGAATCATTGCAACGGACATCTGCAGGCGTGCAAGGCTTATTTTCTGTCCTCGGAAGAACTTGAGCAGCGTGCCTATCAAAAGTCTCCTCTGCCTCAGCATGACCACAATGAATCCCAGCAGAATGACCAGTTCTATGGCAAGTATCATATTATAAATGTCAACCGTGATTGTATGGAACAATTCATCGGCTTCCTTGCTGCTCAATAAAGACAGAACAGTCCCGGCAGTGAACAACGCTGCCGGGATGACTACCCACATCACCGTTATCGGATGGCTCCGCGGAGAGTGCATCAATCTGCGCAAGTATGTGATCAGCAGCGGGATGACGCTCGGCCCTGCCAGCATTCCGGTAATGGTGGCAATGGTATCCATCGAGGAGCCGGGTTCGAGAACTACATGGCAGGCTTCTGAATATATGTACAGTCCGCACGCGGTGAACAGCGCAATGAAAAGGTGGAAAGTGTCTGTTCTGGATGCTATCATCAGATGGATGATCACCCAGAACAGGCAAGCTGCTACCGACGTGAAGAAATACAGTGAAAGCATCAGAAGTCGTCGTTGTTTTCGTAAATGGAAGTCTCCCAGTCGCTTACTGATGCGGAGAACGTAATTTCCTTATATATTTTGCTCAGGTCCAGCCCGAGGTGGAAAGTATATTGCTTGCCGTATACGAAGGTGTTGTCCGGCAGGAGTCCGTAGAGCATATACTTGGCGACTTGGTCCTTAAGGGCCGTATACTTGAAGCCACCGATTTCGAATTCGTCCACATCATATATCACTTCTACGCACTGCTTGCCGATCTCGATATCGTCCGGAATTGAATAGTAACGGTGGCTGTCGGCCATCCTGTCCACGAGAGAAGTGTATCCGATGAATTTCTCGTTCTCCATGCCGACACCCAGACGGGCGTCGCCTTCGAAAACCACGACGGGGCGGTAGAATGCCTGACGATGCCACGTGCCGGTATTGTTGAGGACGTCGTTGACAAATACACCCGCCTGAGCTACGTTGGTAGCGGTGACTTTGCGGATGCGAATCAGGCCCTGAAGTTGCTTGTCGGGAGTGATATCACAGATTTTGTAACCTATGTCGTTAGTGATGTGCTGGAACACTAACGGTATCATATTCAGCTGGTTAATGGCTTTCTCTACAGTTTTTGAAACCAGCGGACCGGCTTCTGTTTCCTTTATAGAATAAGGAATGGAGTAGTTCTCGAGTTCATCACCATAGCTGACGGATTCGACATGAGGATAGTAGGCGCTGAAGCTGATTTTGTTTGAAGCGGCCCAGAGGTAGTTGTCGAACATGCCGCTGTATCCGGTGCCGTCGCTGCTTACGGAGGCATTGTCCAGAACCAGCTGTCCGTTCTCGTAATCGATTCCAATCAGACCGAAGGGGATGTCGGAATTCATCGTGGCGATTTTGTCGGCATCGTCGACGGCGGCCTTGGTCATGATGCCGGATCTTGCCTTGTCGATTACCTTGCCTTCCCTGGTGACCATGATGTCGAAGTCCATCTTCGACTTGCTGCTGCTCTTGTCCTCGAAGGAGGGGGCATCGTCGATTTTGGCGCAGGAAGACAACGTCAGGAGTGCTGCCAGGGAGTATAACGCTATGATATAATGTTTTTTCATATTCTACGTAAACCGTGTAT
>ONFK01000120.1 GCA_900317065.1 uncultured Bacteroidales bacterium | reverse complement strand
TTGTTGCCCACGCGGGCTATCTGCATGGCATCCTTGAGCGCCTCGCGGAAACGGTAGTTCTCTATGTTCTTCTCGAGACTCTCGCGCAGGGCGGGAACCTCGGCAAGGGTCTCCCTGTCCACATCTGTCAGTTCTCCAGCAGCGGGTACACGCCCTTCGAAATACTTGTGAGTCAGCACGACAGCACGGTTCACGAAATTGCCGAATATGGCGACGAGCTCGGAATTGTTGCGGGTCTGGAACTCTTTCCAGGAGAAGTCGTTGTCCTTGGTCTCGGGAGCGTTAGCCGTGAGCACGTAGCGCAGCACATCCTCCTTGCCCGGGAAGTCCTGCACATACTCGTGAGCCCAGACCGCCCAGCCGCGGGAAGTGGAAATCTTGTCGCCTTCCAGATTCAGGAACTCGTTCGCAGGCACATTCTCCGGAAGGATGAATCCGTCGCCGTAGGCCTTGAGCATCGAAGGGAACACGATGCAATGGAACACTATATTGTCCTTTCCTATGAAGTGCACCAGCTTGGTATCGGGGCTCTTCCACCACTTCTCCCAGTCGTTCGGCAGGAGCTCGATGGTATTGGAGATATAGCCGATGGGAGCGTCGAACCACACATAGAGGACCTTGCCCTCGGCACCTTCCACGGGCACGGGGACGCCCCAGTCGAGATCGCGGGTCACGGCGCGCGGCTGCAGGCCTCCGTCCAGCCAGCTCTTTACCTGGCCGTAGACATTGGGACGCCATTCCTTGTGACCTTCCAGTATCCATTCACGGAGCCAGGGCTCATAGTCCTGCAGGGGAAGATACCAGTGGGTGGTCTTTTTCTTTATCGGCTCTGCGCCGCTCAGTTTGGAATGTGGGTTGATGAGCTCTTCCGGGCTGAGGGTGGATCCGCATTTCTCGCACTGGTCGCCGTAGGCATTCTCGTTGCCGCATTTGGGGCAGGTGCCCACTATGTAACGGTCGGCGAGGAAGGTCTTCGCCTCCGGATCGTAGTACTGTTCGCTTTCCTGCGTGACGAACTTGCCCTCATCGTAAAGCTTGCGGAAGAACTGCGATGCATTCTTCTCGTGAATCTTCGACGAAGTGCGGCCGTAGATATCGAAATTGATGCCCAGGGCCTTGAAGCTGTCGCCTATTATGCCGTGATACTTGTCCACAATGTCCTGCGGAGTGCAGCCCTGCTGGCGGGCCTTGATGGTGATGGGCACGCCGTGCTCGTCGCTGCCGCACACATACAGCACATCCTCTCCGCGAAGACGGAGATACCTCACATAAATGTCAGCCGGGACGTACACTCCGGCAAGATGCCCGATATGCACCGGGCCGTTGGCATAGGGCAACGCACACGTCACCAGGGTTCTCTTGAACTTCTTTTCCATATATATACTTAATCTTCTTTTTTCAGAGTTTCTTTCAGTTTCTTCTGTCTTTTCTGCAATTTGGTCATCTCCTGCATAAGGACCATTTCTTCTTCCCCGGAAGCACCGGAAAGCGCCCGGCGTATTTCCTCGAGGCGCGATGCCACCCGGCGCTCGGCAAGCGTGAGCATGGCCCGGGGGACGTATGTCACCAGCCAGGACTGTTCCGATGTCATGGAACTCTCCAGGCGTTTTACCGATAACTGATACGGGCGGGTCGAGAATTCTCCCGCTATTTCCGCAAGTGTTCTGTCAGGAGAGTCCAGAAGGGTGCGGACAATCTCGTCCTGATCCTTGCCTTCGTCGTAAAGATCCAGATATGCGTCGTACACGCGTCGGAATCCGCTGTTGGAAAGCGGCTGTCCGGTAGATTCTATTGCCGATGCCATGAAGCCTGCGACCGTGTCGACCGCCTCCGGATCGTAGTACGGAGAGTCCGTCTCGAAGTGCAGTTCTTCGCATCCGTGCTGCAGCAGGAAAGTCAGGATGTCGCCTTCCACCGCCGCAAGGGTGCGGTTCTCCGGGATGTACCTCGCAGATGCCGAGGGAGCGGATCCTCCCTCTGGAGCATTTTCCCGTACAGGATTGCGAAGCAACGCGGAAGATGAGGAGTCCGGTCCCGCTCCGGCAGATGCCTGGCGTCCTGCACGCTCGCGCTCACGGCGCTCGTCTTCCAGCAGGCGGTCGCGGGTAGTCTTCACTCGCGCAAAGAGGATGTCCGGAGCCACGTCGAACTTCTCGGCGGCCGTGTTCACATAAACAGAGCGCTTTACCGCATCTGGTATGCGGGCGATGGTGTCCGCTATGTCGTTTACGAAATTCGCCTTCTTGAGAGGATTCCCGGCGGCTTCCCCGAGGAGGATGTCCGACTTGAAATCGAGGAAATCCTTTGCATTGGCAGCGATGTACGCCTGCACTTCCTCCAGGCTCCTGCCCTTGCTGAACGAATCCGGGTCCTCCCCTTCCGGAAGAAGCACCACGCGCACGTTCAGGCCTTCATACAAGATGAGGTCGATATCCTTCAGCGAAGCGTGAATGCCGGCGGAGTCGCCGTCGTTCATCAGCAGAACATTCTCGGTGAACTTGTGTATCAGGCGGATCTGCTGCACCGTAAGCGCCGTTCCGCAGGGGGCCACCACATTGTGTATGCCCAGCTGCTGGAGCATCACATAGTCGATATTACCCTCGACGATAATACACTCATCCTGACGGGATATCTCGCTCTTGGCGAAATAGATGCCGAAGAGGATGTTGCTCTTGCGGTAGATTTCGGTATCGGGAGAGTTGACGTACTTTGCAGGATTGTCGGCCTTGAGAGTACGGCCGCTGAAGGCGATGGTACGTCCGCTCACCGACTGTATCGGGAACATCACGCGTTCGCGGAACTTGTCGCCAAGGGTGCCGTCATCGCGTTTCACCACGAGTCCGGCATCGAGCAGGTACTCTTCTTTGTATCCGGCTGCCTTCGCCGCCTGCAGGAGGGCATCCTTGCCGGACGGGGCCCATCCGAGCCCGAATTTCTCTATGGTTTCGTCTTCCAGACGGCGGGAATGGTAGTAGGCAAGGCCCACGTCCTTTCCTTCGCCGGACTTGAGCTGGTCAGCAAAGAACTTCTGGGCGAATTCGCTCACGAGCATCAGACTTTCGCTGCGCTGGCGGCTGGCAAGCTCTTCCGGGGATTCCTCCTCCTCGACGATCTCTATGTTATAGCGTTTCGCAATGTAGCGCAGGGCCTCCACGTAGGAATTATGCTCGTGCTCCATCAGGAAGCCTACGGCGGACCCGGACTTCCCGCATCCGAAGCACTTGTAGATACCTTTCGAAGGCGACACGTAGAACGACGGAGTCTTCTCCTGATGGAAAGGGCAGCAGGCCACGTAGTTGGCCCCGCGGCGCTTCAGCGTCACGAAGTCCCCTACTATGTCCTCTATCCGTACGGTATCCAGGATGAGGTCGACTGTCTCTTTGGGTATCATTGCCGTTCTATGATGCTATATCACACAGGAACTTGATGCGGATAAGGCGGATTTCGAGTTCTTCGAAATCGCCACCGAGGGCGGAGATTGCCTCATCGACCGAGTCGGATTCGGCTTCGCTTCGGAAGTATTCGTAAATCTCCTCCACATCTTCCTCGTCGTAATTGTCTTCAATGTAATAATCCAGATTCAGCTTGGTTCCAGTGGAAACTATGCCCTCTATTTCCGTCACCAGTTCATCGAGGTCCATACCCTTTGCGGAAGCGATGTCCTCGAGGTCCATGCGCCGGTCTATGCTCTGGATGATGAAAATCTTGTTTGCGCTCTTGTTGGGAGCCGACTTCACCACGAAATCGTCCGGGCGGGTGATGTCGTTCTCTTCGACATACTGTGCGATAATCTTGACGAACTCGGCGCCGAACTTGCGCGCCTTGCCTTCGCCTACACCCTGGCAGTTCTTGAGTTCATCTATCGTGACGGGATACAGGATGGCCATATCCTGCAGTGCAGGATCGCCGAATATGATCCACGGCTGGAGCTTCAGGCGGCGGGCGACATCCTTCCGGAGGTCCTTGAGCATTTTGAGGAGGTTCTCGTCGCATCCTCCACCGCCGCGCACAGCACCTGCTGCGGCTGCAGCCTCTTCGTCTTCGAAGTCGTCGGAACCGTCGTCGCTGAATACACCGTCCTGCACGAGTTCAAGCTTGCTCGGGGCGATCAGGAACTCAAGGCCGGCTCCGGTCACTGAAATCAAGCCGTAGGACTCTATCTCCTTTTCGAGCAGATGATGCACTATCCCCTGGTGGATGACGGTGATCCAGAAGCGTTCGTCGTGGGCGCTGCCCTTGCCGAAGAATTCGAGTTCGTCGTGCTTGTAGCTCTTGATCAAGGCCGTCTCCTTGCCCGCGAGTATGCAGGCAAGATGCTCGACCTTGAAGTGCTCCGGAAGACTGGTGATGAGGTCGATGACGAGCTGCATATCCTTGCGGCCGTCGAACACAGGCTTTGGATGAAGGCAATTGTCGCAACAGCCGCAGTTCTCCTGAGTGTATTCTTCGCCGAAGTAGTTGAGCAGCAACTTTCTGCGGCACTGCCCGGACTCGGCGTATGCCACGACCTCGTTCAGGAGCTGGCGGCTGATTTCCTGCTCGGCCACGGGCTTTCCCTGCATGAACTTCTCCAGTTTGCGTATATCCTTATAGCTGTAGTAGGTGATGCAGAGGCCTTCTTCGCCGTCGCGGCCCGCACGCCCGGTCTCCTGATAATAACTCTCTATGCTCTTGGGAATGTCGTAGTGGATTACGAAACGCACGTCCGGCTTGTCGATTCCCATGCCGAAGGCGATCGTGGCCACTATCACATCTATCTCCTCCATCAGGAACTTGTCCTGATTCTCGGCACGCACCTTCGCATCGAGACCTGCGTGATACGGCAGCGCCCGGATGCCGTTGATGCTGAGGAAGGCGGCCATCTCCTCGACCTTCTTCCGGCTGAGGCAGTAGATGATGCCGGACTTGCCGGGATTCTGGCGTATGAAACGCACTATGTCCTTCTCCGGCTCAACTTTGTTACGGATTTCGTAATAAAGGTTGGGGCGGTTGAAGGACGACTTGAAAATGACGGCATCCTGAATACCCAGATTCTTGAGTATGTCGCTCTGCACTTTTGGAGTAGCCGTTGCGGTGAGGGCGATGATGGGAGCACGGCCTATCTCGTTCACCAGACTGCGGATGCGCCTGTACTCCGGTCGGAAGTCGTGTCCCCATTCCGAGATACAGTGCGCCTCGTCCACAGCGTAGAAAGATATCTTGATTTCCTGCAGAAGGGCTACGTTCTCTTCCTTTGTCAACGATTCGGGAGCGACGTAGAGTATCTTGGTGCGTCCGGCGAGAAGGTCGGCACGGACCTCGTCTATTTCCTGCCTCGACAGCGAGGAATTCAGGAAATGGGCGATACTCTCGTTGCTGCTGACAAAGCCGCGCAGCACATCCACCTGATTCTTCATGAGCGCAATCAGCGGAGAAATCACGATAGCCGTGCCCTCCGCCACAAGGGCAGGGAGCTGATAGCAAAGTGATTTGCCTCCTCCTGTAGGCATCAGGACAAAGGCGTCGCCTCCGTTGAGGAGATGGTTGATCACCCGTTCCTGGTCCCCCTTGAAGTTGTCGTACCCGAAGAATTCCTTCAGAGTGCTGTGTATTTCAGCGGAATAGTCCCTATGCATACCCAAATTTAACAATTATAAAAAAAAAAAAAAAAAGAAGTG
>ONFK01000152.1 GCA_900317065.1 uncultured Bacteroidales bacterium | reverse complement strand
CAGCAGTACCGCATCCCCTTCACATTCATCAACAAATGGAGGCAGAAACGGGACTCCACCTTCGTTCCGGATTCCACCGAAGAGATCACCACCGCCTTCATCGGGCACAGTTCCGAATGGACGCGCTACGGCCGCCACTACACCGACCAGATTTCCACCTCCGACGTGGTCGGCAGGTCGCTGTTCGGCGATACCTTCATTTACAATCCCACAGCCTCCGACGATTCGCTGGGGCTGAACGAGCTGGACAACAAGCTCTTCATACGCCTGCAGCCCTGGTCGGCGGACGCGGCGGTGTCCAAGCTGGACGTGGGAATAGGCGACAAGGTGCAGACCTGGGCGGACAGCTCGGCCACAGGGCGGAAGTTCCGCGGAAACTCCCTCTATGCCTATGCCGGCGCCAACGGCCGCCTGCTGCGCAACATGACCTGGGACGCCAGGGGCAATCTCTATTTCGGAGGATACCATGCCGGAGATTTCGACGTGCGGGCGTCCGCGGCCTACCGTTTCTATCCTTTCCGCAAGGCCCGCAAGAGCCCCGTATCCCTGAGCGCGTCGTTCAGGACCTCCCTGCGCGACCCCGACTACTACCAGCGGAACATGTATTCCAATCATTACAACTGGAACAACGACTTCGGCAAGATATCCGACACGCGGATAGGCGGCCGCATCGACATTCCCTGGTGGAGACTGTCCGCAAGCGTGGATTACGGCCTGCTGGCAAATCATGTGTGGTACGACACCTTGAGCATTGCAAGGCAGCATTCGTCCGCGATGAGCGTGCTTTCCGCGACCCTGCGCAAGGACATCGTCCTCGCGAACTTCCTGCATCTCGACAACTCCGTCCTCTTCCAGGTATCTTCGAACGAAGACGTCCTGCCTCTGCCGCGCCTGGCCCTGAACGGGAAGTTCTACATACAGTTCGTGGTGCAGCGCAACGATGCAGGGGAGAAGGTACTTGAGATGCAGGCAGGTGCGAACGTCCTGTACAATACTCCCTGGTACACTCCGGCCTGGAATCCGGCCCTCGGCGTGTTCCACAACCAGAAGGAGGTACGCTACGAGAACGGGCCGATTGTCGACCTCTTCATCAACGCCCAGTGGAAGCGCGCGTGCATTTTCGTGAAGATAGAAAACGCCGCCCAGCGCTGGTTCGATACCGCCGACTACTTCAGCGCACACCGTTTCATAAATACCCAGCGCATCATCAAGCTCGGATTGTACTGGCCGTTCTACACCCAGCCCGGCAGGGGCGGAAGCAGCGGGGCCGGCAGATCTTCTGGAAGTGATTTCGGAGGCATGCAGGGCGCGGGGGGAATGGGCTCTTCCGACAGAGCTGTCAACAGGAATATGTAATGAGAGGAAGCAGGGAACCGCATAGCAGACTGATGGTGCTTTTCGTGCTGGCGCTGATAGCCGGCTCGATACTGGCCGACGGCATCGCGAGCCGCTCCCGTCTGCCTGAACCCGTGGCGGAGGCGGTAGACACGCTCCCCAGGGGAATGTGCGCGGACTACGTAATCAGTCCCTACGATTCCCTCATCAAGGTCTATTCCGATTCGGCGGGGCTCGACTGGAGGCTGGTGTCCGCCGTAATCTACCACGAATCCGGATTCGACAACGACGTGCGCTCCCGCCGCGGTGCCGCAGGGCTCATGCAGATGATGCCTGAAACCGCCGAGTGGCTGGGCGCCGAAGACATCACCGATCCAATCGAGGCCGTGCGTGTAGGAACCCTCTACCTGAAGCAGCTGCACCGTAATTACCGGGGGCATACCGACGACCCGGAGGAGCGCCTGAAATTTACCCTGGCCGCTTACAATGCCGGCGTCGGCCGCATCCGCGACTGCATCAACTACGCCAAGTTCCGGGGAGTGGATTCTTCGTCGTGGGACAACATAGTCGCGCTGATACCCGAGATGAGCGACGACGCCATTCTGGAACTGGATACTATAAAATTCGGCAAATTCAAGGGCGTGGAGACCATCGCCTACGTCGACAACGTGATGTCCAAATATGAGCAGTACAAGCGCCGCGCTGCGCGGTGAATGTACATTTGCAGTAAAAACTTTTTATCTTTGCATTCAAACTTATTTAACTATTATGAAACGATTCATTCTTTCGGCAATTCTCGCAATTGCAGCCATCGCTTCCGCCAATGCGCAGGTGGCACCCGGTATGAAGTACAAAGACATCAAGGACAGCTACAACACAAAAAACTATGTCCCTCAGTCGGCTGATCCTTACAGCCGTGTCTGGTCCGGCGTGGCATCATGGCTGGTTCCCGGACTCGGACAGGCGATCTGCGGTGAAGTCGGTCGCGGCCTCAAATTCTTCGGAGCGGATCTGGTATTCGCGTCTGTCGCATCTTACGGCGCACAGAAGTTCGAGGACAACGCCGTCATAAAGGATGGCAAAGTGGAGAGCTACAAGAATGAATCCGCAGCAAAAAGCGGAGCGTATATCATGATGGGAAGTCTTGTTGCAGCGGCAGTCGTGGACATCTGGGCCATTGTCGACGCAGTCAAGGTAGCCAAGGTGAAGAACATGTATTATCAGGATCTCTATGGCCGCCGCGCCGCCGTCGATCTTGGTTTCGAACCCTACTTCACGCTCGCTCCTTCATCCTCTGCAGTCACAGGAAACGCCTTCCAGCCTGTAGCCGGAATGAGCATGAGACTCAGTTTCTAGATTATTTCGTAAGATAAACGTCATCCCCTGGTTCGGCGAACAGATACTGTTCACGGGCCAGGGTTTCAAGTGTGTCGCGGTCGTTGCTGAGCACGCGTATCTGACGGTCCAGATCGGAAATCTGCTTCTGATACCAGCGCATTTCCCTGTTCTGGCGCTGAATCGTGAATCCCGCGCCCAACAGCCGCACCACGCTGTCTTTCTTGATGAAGAGAAAAACCAGGCACAGTGCAGTGGAGATGATGAAATAGCGGAGGAAGGAACGTTTTTCCCTGTTGTTCCCGTCCTTCTCTTTATTCCATATATCTTTGCTTACTTTCGACATTATCGCAAAAATAGTTAAATTTGTGCACAATAACCAAAAGAAATTATGAAACCTACATTGTTAGTTCTTGCTGCCGGCATGGGCAGCCGCTATGGCGGACTCAAGCAGATGGACGGCCTCGGCCCCTCCGGTGAAACCATTATCGATTATTCCATATACGATGCCGTGAAGGCGGGCTTCGGCAAGGTTGTGTACATAGTCCGCGAATACTTCCTCGAAGACATGAAAGCCCTTGTCGCAAAGAAGTATTCCAATGTCAAGTGCGTGGACGGAAGCCCTCTGGAGTTCATCTTCGTGACTCAGGAACTGAACAAGATTCCCGCTGAATTCACCCTCAATCCCGAACGCCAGAAGCCCTGGGGCACAGCCCATGCGGTGCTGATGGCGAAGGACGTGATCGACGGTCCGTTCATCATCATCAACGGTGACGATTACTACGGAAAAGAATCCTTCAAGGTGGCTGCCGAATGGTGCCGCGCCCACGAGAATACCAAGGGGCAGTATGCCATCATCGGTTTCGAGCTCGACAAAACCCTCTCCGAGAGCGGCAGCGTCTCGCGCGGAATCTGCCACTACGACGCCGAGGGCAGGCTCACCAAGGTCGAAGAGCATCTGAACATCGCCAAAGAGGCCGACGGCGTGGTCTACGGCGACAACTCCGTGAGCGGCGAGAACCATATCGTGCTCGACGGCAAGGCCCTCTGCTCCATGAACATGTGGGGATTCACCCCCGACTATTTCGCGAAGAGCGAAGCCATCTTCCACTACTTCCTGAAGGCCAACATCGGCGAACTCAAGAAGGAATACTACATCCCTTACGCAATCGACTGCATGATCAAGGACGGCAGCGCTTCCTGCGAGGTGCTTTCCACCCCTTCGAGCTGGTTCGGAGTCACCTACAAGGAAGACCGTCCCGGCGTGGTGGCCAAGTTCGCCGAACTGGTGGCGGCCGGAGTTTATCCTTCGCCTCTCTATTGATATGGCAAGGCGGGGCAACTTCGATGTTCTCGGCAAGTACGCCTGGTGCATCCCGTCCGTGGCGGACATCTTCATACTGGTCTTCCTGCTCCTGGTGGGCAGTCTGATTGGGTCCGGAATCGTGCTGGTGGCATCTCTGTGCGTGGGTGCTGAGAATTCCGCGGCATTCATGGCCGAGTACACCACTCTGATCTCCTATCCCATCATGTTTATCCCGCCCATGATCTGGGCGGCAGGCAAGAGCCGCAGGAACCGTATGCAGTACAAGGGCCTGGCGCTGGACAACGCCAATGTGGCTCCCCACGGATGGCTGCTCTGCGCTCTAATGGTCATGGCCGCAACCCTGGCCGCCGGCATCGTGGGCGATCTTTCCACTTCCTGGCTGCCTCCCATGCCCAAATGGCTGGAGGATGCGCTGAAGGGGCTCACCACCGGCAGTTTCTGGGTGAACTTCATTTGCGTCAGCATTTTCGCCCCCTTCTTCGAGGAGTGGCTCTGCCGCGGTATGGTCGAGAGGGGACTGCTCGGGCGCGGTGTCAAGCCCGCCTGGGCCATCGTGCTCTCCGCCCTCTTCTTCGCCGTCATCCACGCGAACCCGTGGCAGGCGCTGAACGCCTTCCTGATCGGCCTTCTGATGGGCTATGTCTACTACAAGACGGGCTCCCTCATTCTGACCATGATCATCCACTTCGTGAACAACGGCACCGCCGT
>ONFK01000240.1 GCA_900317065.1 uncultured Bacteroidales bacterium | reverse complement strand
AAAAGTACCTCATCGTCAAACAATCAGACATTCTGGCAATTCTTTAAGGAGGATTAGATTATGGCAAAAGAAATCAAATTCAATACCGACGTCCGCTCCAAGATGAAGGAAGGAGCAGACCAGCTTGCGAATGCAGTGAAGGTAACCCTCGGCCCCAAAGGGCGCAATGTGGTGATCGAAAAGAAGTTCGGTGCTCCCCAGGTGACCAAGGACGGCGTTACCGTGGCAAAGGAAGTCGAGCTCAAGGACAAATACGAGAACATGGGCGCCCAGATGGTGAAGGAAGTCGCTTCCAAGACCAACGAGCAGGCTGGTGACGGCACAACCACAGCAACCGTGCTTGCACAGGCAATCATCAACGTGGGCATCAAGAACGTTACCGCCGGTGCCAACCCGATGGACCTCAAACGCGGTATCGACAAGGCTGTCGACGCCGTAGTGGCCGACCTCAAGAAGCAGAGCCAGTCGGTGGGTGACGACTATTCCAAGGTCGAGCAGGTGGGAACCGTATCCGCCAACAACGACGGCTATATCGGAAAGCTCATCGCCGATGCAATGTCCAAGGTGAAGAAGGACGGCGTCATCACAGTCGAAGAAGCCAAAGGCACCGAGACGGAAGTCAAGGTCGTGGAAGGCATGCAGTTCGACCGCGGCTACATCAGCCCCTACTTCATGACCAACGGCGACAAGATGGAGGCCGACCTCAGCAATCCTTCCATTCTCATCACCGACAAGAAGATCTCCACCATGAAGGATCTTCTCCCCATCCTCGAGCCTATCGCCCGTGAAGGCAGGGAACTGCTCATCATCGCTGAAGACGTCGACGGCGAAGCCCTCACCACCCTGGTGGTCAACAAACTCCGCGGATCCCTCAAAGTCGCTGCCGTCAAGGCTCCCGGCTTCGGTGACCGCCGCAAGGAGATGCTCCAGGATATCGCCATCCTCACCGGTGCGACCGTCATCAGCGAGGAGCGCGGATTCACCCTCGAGAACGCCACTCCCGACATGCTCGGCAAGGCAGAGAAGGTGACCATCACCAAGGAGAACACCACAATCGTGGGCGGCAAGGGCGATGCAGAGGCCATCAAGGAACGTGCAGACCTCATCCGCAAGCAGATTTCCACCACCACTTCCGACTACGACCGCGAGAAGCTCCAGGAGCGTCTGGGCAAGCTCGCAGGCGGTGTCGCGGTCCTCTATGTGGGCGCTACCACCGAGGTCGAGATGAAAGAGAAGAAAGACCGCGTCGAGGATGCTCTGAACGCTACCCGCGCAGCTGTCGAGGAAGGCTACCTTCCCGGAGGCGGTGTCGCATACATCCGCGCAGCAGCCGCCCTTGCAGGACTCAAGGGCGAGAACGAAGATGAGACCACAGGTATCCGCATCGTGGCCAAGGCCATCGAGGAGCCTCTGCGCCAGATCGCTCTCAATGCCGGGGTCGACGGCAGCGTCATCATCCAGAAGATCAAGGAAGGCAAGGGCGACTTCGGTTACAATGCACGTACCGACGAGTATGTGAACATGTACGAGGCCGGTGTCATCGATCCTACCAAGGTCGCGCGCGTGGCACTCGAGAACGCCGCTTCCGTAGCGGGAATGTTCCTCACCACCGAGTGCGGCATAGTGGATATCCCCGAACCCGCACCGGCGGCACCTGCGATGCCGGAAGGCGGCATGATGTAAAAAATGAGGCCGGGCGATTCGTCCGGCCTCATTTTTTTTTATATTTGTAGCTGCTGAAACTATTTAAACCTTATTGATATGTTTATTGTCAACAGTTACACACTTGCAGTCATTCTCTGCTTCGTGATCATGCTCTGCTGGGGTTCCTGGGGCAATACCCAGAAGCTTGCAGCCAAGAGCTGGCGTTATGAATTGTTCTATTGGGACTACGTGATCGGCATGGTCATCTTCGCCCTCATCCTTGCTTTCACCTTCGGAAGCATCGGCGAAGCGGGCCGTCCGTTCCTTGCCGACCTGAAGCAGGCCTCCGGCTCCAGCATCCTCTGGATTCTGCTGGGCGGCGTGATCTTCAACCTTTCCAACATCCTTCTCTCCGCATCAACCTCTATCGCCGGCATGTCCGTCGCATTCCCTCTGGGCGTGGGTCTGGCACTGGTGCTCGGCGTCATCAACAACTACAGGGTCGCAGTGCAGCAGGGTGCCAAGACCGGTGATGTCACTCTCCTCGTGATAGGTGTGCTCCTCGTCGTCTGCGCTATCGTATTCAACGGAATCGCCGCCAGCCGCAAGGGTGAGAGCGGAATCTCCAAGGCCGACCAGAAGAAGGGTATCATCCTCGCGCTGTGCGCAGGCGTCATCATGTCCTTCTTCTCTTCCTTTGTAATGCGCGCGATGGACACCACGAACTTCGTGACTCCCGCCGCCGGCAAGGTTACTCCTTATACCGCCATCGTCATCTTTACCCTCGGCGTGCTTGCCAGCAACTTCATCTTCAATACGGTCGCCATGCGCAAGCCCTTCGTCGGCGAGCCTGTCAGCTACAGCCAGTATTTCAAGGGTGACTGCAAGACTCACCTCGTGGGTATGCTCGGCGGCGCAATCTGGTGCCTCGGTACCGCGCTCAGTTATATCACCGCCGAAAAGGCCGGCCCCGCCGTGTCCTACGCTCTCGGCCAGGGCGCTCCCATGGTCGCCGCTCTCTGGGGCGTGTTCATCTGGAAGGAGTTCAAGGGGGCAACGAAGGGAACCGGCGCACTGCTCGCCGCAATGTTCGTTCTGTTCGTTGCAGGCCTCGCTTCCATAGTTGTTGCAGGTTTGTAATACCGAATGCAAAAAAGTTTAAGGCTAGCCTCTGGCTGGCCTTTTTTGCAATATGATGATAATTAGCGAGTTGGGTTTTGGGACTGAAAAAAGATTGAAAAAAGTT
>ONFK01000151.1 GCA_900317065.1 uncultured Bacteroidales bacterium | reverse complement strand
CGACCGCGAAAATGATGTAAGCCGGAGCTCCGGCCTTGAGAAGGATCCAGTCGACGGGCAGGTTCAGAAGCTGGAGGCCTCCTACGAGTATCTGGTAGTTGCGTATATCTCCGGTGGAGAGCATGGCCGTGACCATCGTGTAGGAAACGGCCTCTATCATTATATAGATGAGTATCAGTTGGATGAAGATGACGGTCCCTTCTGGCACAAGGCCCTTCCCGAGCCATATTTCCGTGAGGAAGGAGGTGTTGAACAGGATGGGAAGCGTCACCAGCAACATCAGCCAGATGGACATGCGTGAGCCCCTGAAAATCAGGCGCATCATATAATCGCGTTCTCCGGCCGCCCATGATTTCGTTATCTGGGGATTGATGGCCGTGGTGAAGCTCGTGACGAATTTCTGCACTGCGCCGTTTATCTTGCTGGCATAGTACCATGCGGCGTTGGCTACGGGTCCGAAAAAGGCGTTCAGCAGGATGTTGCCGCCATAGTCGCGAAGCACTCCCGAGCCGGAGCCGATGAAATTCCACCCGGCGAATGAAAACATCTTGCCGAACAACTTCCTGTCCGGCTTCCATTCGGCATTCGCCTCCGCGAAGTGGCGTTTGCAGAATATGCCGTATGCAATTCGTACGAGGAGGCTGACCAGCGCGAGCATGGCCGAATAGAAAATCAGCCTGTCGATGGAGGAGTACTTGATTGCAAGGGCCACGGCAAGCCCTCCGAATGCTTCGAAAATGCTTATCCAGGCAAAGGCGTCCATCCTCTCGTGCGCGATGATGTCGGCATTGTAGGGGACGCTGATCAGTTGGATTACAAAACTCAGGAGAGAAAACTGCAGCACCCATCGGGCGGCGAAGATGCGGCCCGGGGGCAGAACCATCTTGTGGGAGATCCACCAAAGGCACAGCGGTTCGGCAATCAGCACTACAGCTGCGGAGAGCATCAACTGGATGCAGACCGCCGAAGAGAAGACTTTGCCGAGGTCGGACTCCTTCAGCCCCATTTCGTAGGTGATGAAGCGGCTGATGGCGGAAGACATCGAACCGGTAAGCACTCCGAAGAGGGCTACGGCCCCTCCCACTGCGCTGTAGATGCCGAGTTCGGTTTCGCCCAGGGCATGCAGTATCACCCTCGAGGTGAAAAGCCCCACGGCCATAAGCAGGAACATACGGAAATACAGAAGGACCGTATTGCGTGCGATCCTTCTGCTGTTCTCCGTTATGTCCTGTCTGTCTGTCATTCAGGCTTGTAGCTATCTTTCAACGACGTCGTCTTGTTGAATACCGGCTCTTCCGGAGTTGAATCCTTGTCTTTAATGTAATAGCCAGTGCGTTCAAACTGCACGGCAATCCCGGAAGCGTCGTCCAGAAGGGCGGGCTCGGCGAATGCCTTTGCCACTATCAGTGACTCGGGGTTGAGGAAATCCTTGTAGTCCTTGTCTTCGGGCACCTGGCTCATATCGGCGAGGGTGAAGAGGCGGTCATAATTGCGCAGGGTGATCTCCTTCGCATATTTGGTGCTGACCCAGTGGATCGTGCCCTTGACAGAGCGCCACTCGCCGTTGCCGGGCCTTGTGGAAGGATCGTAGGTGCATTTCAGTTCCACTATGTTGCCTTCGGCGTCCTTCACCACCTCTTCGCATTTGATGATATAAGTGTATTTCAGTCGCACTTCGCCGTCGGGCTTCAGGCGGAAGAACTTCTTGGGAGCATCTTCCATGAAATCGGCGCGTTCGATGTAGAGTTCGCGTGTGAAAGGGACCTTGCGGGTCGCTCCTTCCGGCTCGGCGGGGTTGAGGGGGCAGTCGAACCATTCCACCTGCCCTTCAGGGTAGTTGGTGATGGTAAGCTTGACGGGGTCCTGAACGACCATGTAGCGGTTGGAACGGGCGTTCAGGTCCTGCCTTACGCACCATTCGAGGAGCTGGATGTCCATCAATTGGTCACGCTTGCTCACGCCGATCTTGTCGCAGAACATCTTGAGTGCCTCGGCGGTGTAGCCACGCCTGCGGACGCCGCAGAGCGTAGGCATTCGGGGGTCATCCCATCCTGCCACGAGCCCCTTCTGCACCAGTTCGAGAAGTTTGCGCTTGCTCATAAGGGTGTAGGTGAGGTTGAGGCGGGCGAATTCGTACTGGTGGCTGGGGAAGATTCCAAGGGTTTCGATGAACCAGTCATAGAGGGGCCTGTGTACGTCAAATTCGAGTGTGCAGATGGAGTGGGTGATATGCTCGATGGAGTCGCACTGGCCGTGGGTGTAGTCGTACATGGGATAGATGCACCATTTGTCGCCTGTACGGTGATGATGTGCGTGTTTGATGCGATAGAGGATAGGGTCGCGGAACATCATGTTGGGATGTGCCATGTCTATCTTGGCGCGGAGCACCTTCTCGCCGTCGGCGTACTTGCCGTCACGCATTTCACGGAAGATACGCAGGTTCTCTTCGGGGGTGCGGTTCCGCCAGGGGCTCTCCTTGCCGGGAGTTTCCACTGTGCCGCGCCCTGCGCTGATTTCCTCTTGTGTCTGGTCGTCAACGTATGCAAGGCCGCGCTGTATCAGTTGTTCGGCCCATTCGTAGAGCTGGTCGAAGTAGTCGGATGCGTAAAGCTCCTTCTCCCACTGGAAGCCGAGCCACTTGATGTCTTCTTTGATGGCGTCGACATATTCGGTATCTTCTTTGGTGGGGTTGGTATCGTCGTAGCGGAGATTGGTCTTGCCGCCATATTTCTGTGCGAGTCCGAAGTTTATGCAGAGGCTTTTTGCGTGCCCCAGATGCAGATAACCGTTAGGCTCCGGAGGGAAGCGGGTAAGTATGCTGTCTACCTTGCCGGACTTCAGGTCATTCTCGATGATTTCCTCGAGGAAATTGAGTTTTCGTTCTTCTTCCATTGTCGTCTTTTGTATTAACTTACAAAAATAGGAACTATTTCGTAAATCTGCAATTGTAGCCGTAAAATATCTTCCAGCACATTCTTTGGGGCTTTTTATGTAATAAAAAAGGCAAATTGTTATTAACTTTGCAGTCTATAAATGAAAGTATCAAGATTCATAAGACATAGGACGGTTAGTATCATTCTGATTATCACCACCTTAGGTTGTTTATCGATTATTCCTGCCACTGCCTCTCCGGCAGTGTCGAAGGATTCCGTGGCCCGTTACAAAGCCATGGCCATCCGTACCAACCTTGCCTATGCTGCTTCTGCCACACCCAATATCGGGCTGGAAATTCCTGTGAATGAGCATTTTTCCGTTGGATTCAACGCCGGAATCAAGCCCTGGCCCCGCTGGTTTGTCTGGGACTGGGACAAGACGGTTGCAAAGAAGTGGCGCCATCTCCTCATTGCCCCTGAGTTTCGTCTCTGGCCTTCGGGCGTTTATGACAAACTGTTTGTCGGAGCAGATCTCATCTATACACACTACAATGTGGGCGCGGTTCAGTTCCCCTTTGGGCTGTATCAGCGCGTGCGGGACCATCGTCTCCAAGGAGATTTTTACGGCATGGGCGTGTTTGCCGGCTGGTCGTGGTGGCTTTCTGACCACTGGCGGCTTGAGGCGGAAGCCGGTGTCGGCGCCGGCTATGCGGATGCCAGGGAATATGAATGCGCCTATTGCGGTGCGGAGGTCGGCAGCCAGCGTGGCCCCGTGATTATTCCCAAGCTGGGGCTCAACCTGTCCTATACCCTTGCCCGGCGCCAGAAGCGAAAAGAGGTTTTGGAAATCATCCACCAGTTAGATACCCTGGTCCGTCCGCAGGAGATTCTACCTCCTCAAGAGGTGCTCCCGCCCCAGGAGTTCGTGCCTGAACTTCCTGTAGTGGAGGAATGGAAGGGAACGGCCGGAAAACTGGAAAAGACACATCCTGTACTTCGCCCCATGAGCGAGTACCGTCCGTATACGCCAGACCGCATCCTCCGCAAGGAAGAGGGCCCGCTTTGTGTTTTCTACGAGCTGGATAAAGTCCGTTTGCTCAGGAGCTTCAGCGAAAAGGAATATCACCGTGACAATGGCCCGGTACTGGACGAGATCATGGATGTCACAGCCCAGATACTGTCCGACACTACTTCAAGCGTAAAGGTTATCCAGATCGTTGGTCTGGCATCCATCGAAGGCCGCCTGAGTCATAACGTGTGGCTGGCGGACGAACGTGCACTGTCGCTGCAGAAATACATTCAGGAGCGTCTTTCCATCCCTGATTCCATGTTCGAAACCGTGGGTGGAGGGGAAGCCTGGAGCGAATTCCGCGACCAGATACACGACCTTGTCCTCGAAGGCGGCGGTGCCGGCCTCACCTTGGAGCAGCTGCAGTGGGTGCTGGATGTCATAGACAATGAACCTGACGTGAACAAGCGTGAGGCGACCATCAAGAAAAAGGACGGTGGCGCCTTGTACGCGAAACTCAAGGCCAACGTGCTGCAGGATCAGCGTAATTCCGGATACCTCAGGATTTACTACGATTACGTGCCGGACGAGAGTGCCAGGGAGATCAATTCGGCTATCGATATGATGGCTTCCGGCGACTATGCTGGAGCCCTGAAGGTGCTGGAGACAAAGAGGGACGATCCCAGGAGCGCCAATGCCTATGCCATCGCCCTCTTCTACAACGGCCGCGAGGCGGATGCTTTGGAAGTGCTCCGCAAGGCCGCCGAGGCAGGGGATGAAAGCGCATCGCGGAATCTGATGCAGTTGGAGGAGTATTTGAAAAGTAAGAAATGATGAAACGCTTGCTTGGAATATTCGCT
>ONFK01000146.1 GCA_900317065.1 uncultured Bacteroidales bacterium | reverse complement strand
CCGAAGATAGGAGGCGTAGAACCCTCCCAAATATCTTCGGAAATTCTACATATTTTTCCTCGGAATTTCCGCCTAATAATTGCAATTGACAATCTCGGTTTGTCTTGCCATTAGGGATATTACGTATCCGGCCGGGCAGCCGACGCCAGATAAAAGACAAATGGAAATAGAAGTAGTGGTGGCTGACGAAAGCCACGTTGGTTATGCAGACGCTATCTGCCAAGAAATTTACCTTTCATCACTTGAACGTAAGACCGGCATAGCAAAACGTACACCGGAATACATCAAGGAGAAGATGCTTGCCGGCAAGGCTGTCATAGCCATAGCCGAGAACGGTGAATTCGCCGGTTTTTCCTACATTGAAAGCTGGGGAGGAAAGTCGTTCGTCGCCAATTCCGGCCTCATCGTAGCACACAGATTCCGTGGCATCGGGCTTGCGAAACGCATCAAGGAGCAGACTTTCATCCTCTCCCGCAAGCTTTTCCCGAACGCGAAGATTTTCTCGATAACCACCGGTGCGGCGGTAATGAAAATGAATTACGAATTCGGTTTCCGGCCGGTGCCGTTCGCCGAACTCACCGACGATCCCGAATTCTGGAAAGGCTGTCAGGGCTGCAGGAATTTCGACATCCTCACCCGCAACGAATACAGGCTGTGCCTTTGCACCGGTCTGCTCTTCGATCCTAAAGAACATTTTGAAATACATCATCCCGGAGAAAAATGAAAAAAGTAGTTGTAGCATACAGCGGAGGGCTCGACACCTCCTATACCGTAATGTATCTCGCCAAGGAAAAGGGATACGAAGTATACGCAGCCTGTGCAAACACGGGAGGCTTTTCCGCAGAGCAGCTCAAGCAGAACGAGAAGAACGCCTACGCGCTCGGAGCGAAGAAGTACGTAACCCTCGACGTTACTGCCGAATATTATGAAAAAAGCCTCAAATTCATGATTTTCGGCAATGTGTTGCGGGGTGGCACCTACCCTGTGTCCGTCTCGTCGGAGCGCATTTTCCAGGGCATGGCCATCGCGCGATATGCCAAAGAGATAGGAGCGGATGCCATCGCCCACGGTTCTACCGGCGCCGGCAACGACCAGGTGCGTTTCGACATGACTTTCCTGGTGATGTGCCCGGAAATGGAGATAATCACCCTCACCCGGGATGGCAACATCTCCCGCAAGGAAGAAACAGACTACCTCAACGCCAATGGTTTCCCTGCCGATTTTGCCAAACTCAAATACTCCTACAACGTAGGCATCTGGGGCACTTCCATCTGCGGAGGAGAGATTCTCGACTCGAAACAGGGGCTTCCCGAAAGCGCATATCTCAAGCAGATTTCAAAAAAGGGCAGCGAAATCCTTACTCTGGGATTCGAAAAAGGAGAACTGTGCAGCGTCAACGGCAGGAAATACACCGACAGGATTGAGGCAATCAACGCCGTCGAGGAAATCGGCGCCGCATACGGAATCGGGCGCGACATGCACGTGGGAGACACCATTATCGGCATAAAAGGACGCGTAGGATTCGAAGCCGCCGCACCCATGCTGATTATCGGTGCGCACAAGTTCCTGGAGAAATTCACTCTCAGCAAGTGGCAACAGTACTGGAAAGACCAGGTTGCGGGCTGGTACGGCATGTTCCTTCACGAGAGCCAGTATCTCGAACCCGTGATGCGGGACATCGAGGCCATGCTCGAAAGCAGCCAGCGCAACGTAAACGGCACGGTAAGTCTCGAACTCAGGCCCTGGTCCTTCTCTACAGTGGGCGTCGATTCTCCCGACGATCTGCTCAAGTCCAAATTGGGAGAATACGGAGAAAGCCAGAAAGGCTGGACCGCGGAAGAAGCCAAAGGTTTCATCAAACTGCTTTCCACACCCCTGAGGGTGTACTATGGAACGCATCAGGAGGAATTCATCGATGATTAAAGCCGGCATCATAGGCGGTGCCGGATACACGGCAGGAGAACTTGTCCGCATCCTGGTGAACCACCCCGGGGCGGAACTGGCTTTCGTGCATTCCGAAAGCTGCGCGGGCAGGCATCTGTACGAGGTGCACGAGGGCCTGTTCGGGGATACCGGAATGCGCTTCTCCGACACAGTCGACCTTTCCGGCATCGACGTTCTGTTTCTGTGCTCCGCCCACGGCAGGAGCAGGGAGTTCTGGGAAACACATCCCCGCCATGACTCTCTCAAGGTAATCGACCTCGCCCAGGATTTCCGGGATGAGAGCGACGGCTACGTGTACGGCCTGCCCGAATGGCAGCCGGACAAGATCAAGGCCGCGTCCAGAATTGCAAACCCGGGATGCTTTGCCACCGCCATACAACTGGGGCTTCTTCCTCTGGCGGCAGCCGGCCTGCTCACGGGGGATGTCAACATCACAGCGGTCACGGGTTCCACCGGAGCCGGAGTCAAACCCGGTGCAAGCACACATTTCAGCTGGAGGAGCGACAATCTGTCCACATACAAGGTTTTCACTCACCAGCATCTGGCCGAAATCGACAGGAATCTTGGCATTGTCCAGCCCGGTTGCGGGGCCAAACTGAATTTCGTGCCCATGCGAGGCGATTTCGCAAGAGGAATTTTCGCAAGCATAACCCTGGACTGCAGTCTTGACGGAGAGCAGGTCCTGAATCTTTACAAGAACTATTACGCAGATGCCGCCTTCACCTTCGTCAGCGACTCCCCCGTCGACCTCAAGCAGGTCGTAAACACCAACAAATGCATAGTCGCCCTGGAGAAACACGGAGACAAACTGGCAGTGAGTTCAGTCATCGACAATCTGCTCAAGGGAGCTTCCGGTCAGGCAGTGCAGAACATGAATCTTATTTTCGGTCTTCCGGAGAATTCCGGCCTGAAGCTGAAGGCATCAGCATTTTGACCCATGGAACTGTTCGACGTTTATTCTCTTTTCGATGTCGTACCCGTCAAGGCCTCCGGCTGCAGGATTTGGGACGACAAAGGCTCCTGCTATCTGGACCTCTACGGAGGGCACGCGGTCATTTCCATCGGGCACTCTCATCCGGCATATATCGAGGCGTTGACCGAGCAGGTGAACAAGATAGGATTCTATTCCAACAGCGTGGTGAATCCGCTGCAGCAGGAACTGGCCGGAAAGCTGGGAGACATCTCCGGATACGGAGATTATACACTTTTCCTCGACAACAGCGGGGCCGAATCCAACGAGAACGCGGTGAAACTGGCTTCCTTCCACACAGGCAAGGACAGGGTGATCGCCTTCCGAAAAAGTTTTCACGGCCGCACTTCCGGTGCTGTGGCCCTGACGGACAATCCGGCCATAGTATCCCCGTTCAACTCGCACCACAAGGTCAGTTTCTGCGAACTCGGGGACCTTGCCGCGGTGGAAAAAGAACTCTCCGGAGGCGATGTGGCGGCAGTGATAATCGAAGGCATCCAGGGCTGCGGAGGAATCAACATTCCGTCCGACGGCTTCCTCCGGGCTCTGTCTGATCTGTGCGGCAGATACAGCGCAGTGCTGATTCTCGACGAGGTGCAGAGCGGATATGGCCGCACCGGGAAGTTTTTCGCCCACCAGTGGGCCGGAATCAGGCCCGGCATCATAACAATGGGCAAGGGCATTGCCAACGGCTTCCCCTGTGGAGGAATACTGATATCGCCGGAATTCAAGGCAGTCAAGGGAATGCTCGGGACCACCTTCGGCGGCAACTACCTGGCCATGGCCGCAGCCCTGTCGGTATTGGACGTCATCAGCGGCGAAAACCTGCTGCAGAACGCCCGCGAAATCGGGGAGCATATCATGAACAGCATTCCCAAAGACTTCAGAATCAAGGAAGTGCGCGGACGCGGCCTGATGATAGGCCTCGAATTCAACACGGAGATAGCTTCCATACGGAAGAGCCTTCTGTACGACAGGCACATCTTCACCGGAGTGGCCGGGAAGAACATGATAAGGCTGCTGCCTCCCCTCTGTCTCAGCAAGGAGGAGGCAGATGCATTCCTGAACGCTTTCAAGGAGGTGCTCTCATGAAAGGATTGACAGTCAGCAAGATTGGCGGGAACATCGCTGAATCTCCCGAGAAGCTGGAAGCTTTCTGCAAACAGTTCGCGGCCAGTCCTTCTCCGAAGATTCTTGTCCACGGAGGCGGAGTGCTCGCCAGCGAGATACAAAAGAAGTTCGGCATGGTTCCGAACATGATAGCCGGGCGCCGGGTCACCGATGCTGCGACACTGAAGATAACGGTAATGGCCTATGCCGGATGGTGCAACAAGAACATAGTGGCCAGTCTGCACAGATACGGCTGCAATGCGATTGGCCTGGCAGGCTGCGACGCTTCCGTCATCAAGGCAGGGAAACGAGCCCCCCTGAACGGCACGGATTACGGTTTCGTGGGAGATGTCACCCCAGACTGCGTGAACATAGAGGTGCTGGAAGCCTTCCTTTCGGCCGGCATGGTCCCCGTATTGAGCCCGATCGTACACGACGGAGACGGGCAGCTGCTCAACACAAATGCCGACACGGTGGCATCCAGCGTCGCCGCAGCCATGGGAGCAAAGCTCGACTGCATATTCGAACATGCCGGAGTGCTTCTGGACCAGAACGATCCCTCCAGCCTTTTGCCGGAACTCGCCTATGCCAAGTTCAAGGCCCTGCAGGCTTCGGGTATCATCTCCGGAGGCATGATTCCCAAACTCGAAAACGGCTTCAAGGCCCTCGAACTGGGAGCCGCATCGGTAAACATCGGAAAAACCATCCTGAAGATATGAACTGTGACTTTTATGCAGATCTGCTGCGCAAAATGGTAGCCGTACCCTCCCAATCCGGGAATGAGGCCGGAGTCGCCGGACTCATAGGCGACGCCCTGGACAGCCTGGGCATAAGATTCAGCCGTCTGCGAAACAATATCGTGGCCGTCAACCGCTGTTTCGACAAGTCCAGGCCCACTCTCGCCCTGGACGCCCAT
>ONFK01000145.1 GCA_900317065.1 uncultured Bacteroidales bacterium | reverse complement strand
CGCAACGTGTTGTGTCTGGGTGACATAGCGTTTTTGACCGGAAAACCGGAAGAGTATGCTGCGGCAAAACCTTTGCTGGACCGTCTGGAAGAAGCCGGAATGACGCTTACGATGACCATGGGCAATCACGATCGTAGGGACAACTATGCCGCGGTTTTTCCGGAAAAAGCGGCTGCGTCTGAATTGCCTCATCGCTTTGTATATACGGTAAAGACACCACGCGCAGATTTCATCCTCCTCGATTCGCTTATTGAGCCGGAAGATACTGAGACATGGATTACCCCCGGAGAGATAGATGATCAGCAGCGCCAGTGGCTCGCAGATAAACTTAAAACCTATACCGATAAACCCGTATTCGTATTGGCGCATCATCCCATGGGTGAGGTTAAACTGCAGAAGATACTATACGAATGCCCTTCCTGTTGTGGCTTCATCTATGGCCACGAGCATATGTGGATAGCAGACTGGAGCCACAACAGATACAAGGGACTGTATATCCTGAGAAATCTTTCCGTGCCTTCAACCGGGCACTGGGGCGATATAGGCTATACTCTCCTGCGTCTTGAAGAAACCCGGGCAGTGGCTACCTTCAAGCAGTGGGGCTTTTTCTTCCCGCGTCCCCTGAAGGACGGGGAGCAGCGCCCGGAGTTATGGGATGAAATAGAGCAAGACCATCGCAACGCCACCTGCGTGTTTCCTTATAGGACGTCCCGATAATAGTTTTCCCTCAGTGAAAGGGCAAAACCTCCGCTACGGGCAAGACGTACTGGAATCTCCGTGGTGGAAGTGACCTGCAGATGGGTTATCGTATATGCCTGAGGGTTAGTCTCGTAGTCGGCATCCGGAGCGTCAGCGTAAAGTGTGGCATCGTATCTTGCCCCTGGCTTCAGGAAATCAAGTCTAATGGTAGTCTGGTAGGCATTCTCACCGGAAACTCCTCCGACGAACCATACGTCCCGCGGTTTACCGTCCGGGCACACAAAGGCCTTGGCACTCCCGGAAAGCGATGACATCTTTGGATGACGTGCCGTTACTATGTATTCGCCCGGTTCCGCTTCAATATAGATTGTCCTGTCCCAATCTGCAGCCACGTCTTTGATGAACTGGAAGGCATCAGGGAAGCGGGCATAGTTTTCCGGCAGGTCGGCAGCCATCTGAAGCGGAGAATAGAAAGTAACATAAAGCCCGAGCTGGTTGCATATAGTATGGCGCATCCTGCCTGTCTTGCCGGGCGCCGTTACGGACATATCCTGCTCGAAGATGCCGGGAGTATAATCCATAGGGCCGCCCTGGCAACGGGTGAAGGGGAGGATGCAGGTGTGCCCCGGATTGATCTTTGCCTTGTATTCGTTGCCCATCGCACTCTCATTGCCTATCATATTGGGCCAGGTACGGCAAAGCCCGGTGGGACGGACGGCCTCGTGGGCATTTACCATTATGTGATGCTCCGCCGCCTTTTTTATGCAGTAAAGGTAATGGTTGATTATGCTCTGGCTGTAGTGGTGCTCGCCGTAGGGTATTATCCTGCCCACATAACCGCTCTTGACAGCATCGTAGCCATATCTTTCCATTAGTTCATAAGCAGCATCCAGATGCCTTTCGTAGTTGACTGTGGATGAAGATGTCTCGTGGTGCATCATCAGCCGTATTCCTTTCGAATGTGCATAGGCGTTCAATGCAGGGAGGTCAAAGTCGGGATATGGCGTAACGAAGTCGAAGACATAGTACTTCTGCTTGTTGTACCAGTCCTCCCATCCCTCATTCCAACCTTCGATTAGCAGGGCGTCAAATCCGTTTTCAGCGGCAAAGTCGATGTACCGGCGTACGTTTTCGTTGTTGGCACCGTGCCTGCCGTTCGGGGTGACCTTCGTGTAGTCTGTCACGCTAAGTTTCACGGAGGGCAGTTCGTCGGTATAGGACCACTGGCTCTTACCGGTAATCATCTCCCACCATACGCCCATATATTTGACCGGGTGTATCCAACTCGCATCCTCCAGTGCACAAGGCTCGTTAAGGTTGAGAATCAGTCTGGAGGCAAGCACGTCTGTTGCACTCCGGCAAACCTGAACTGTCCTCCAGGGGGTCTTGCATGGAGCTTGCAGGCGACCCTTGACGCTCTGGGCATCAGGTGTCAGCCAGGTTCTGAATGTCAAGGTTTTTGGATCTAGGTCGAGATTCATTGTCGGATAATCGACCACCTCGGCTTCGTGCAGATTGACATACAGGCCGTCGTCTGTCTTCATCTGCAGGGCTGTCTGTACGCAGCCCGGCCCCAGGTATACCTGACCGGCGCTGTGATGCAGCCGACTCTTTTCATTCAGGGAAGGGATTTCGCTCAGGCGGCTGCGAGTGTAGTTGTACTCCTGTGAATCATAGTCGCCGCTTATCCACCACGCCGTATGGTTTGCCGGCAGTGCGAACTGCGTCCATTCTTCCTTAATATTGAAATAAGCAAGGGAATTATCCAGAGGGAACTCATACCTGAAACCGAGCCCGTCGTCATATAGGCGGAAGCGTATGTCCATCTTAGTGCCGTCAGGCTTCGCCAGATGGATCAGGAACTGGTTGCAGTGGTTGCGTATGCTGTCTTCTTCTCCAAGAACCGGAGACCATGTCTCATCGATGGCGGATGCCTCCGCTCCAAGGCGCGTGAAGCCGTACCTCAGGTCCTGCCCGTCCGTCAGTTCGAATCCCATCCCGGAAGGGAGGATTATGTCTTTGTCCTGCCACCTGAGTGCATAAATGGGTTCGCCTTTGTCGGATACCGCAAATAGAAGGTTCAACTGTCCGTCAGGACTTGAAAGGATGTCGGCATCTTCTCCGAACTTGAATGAGTTAGACGTGCAGGCCGCGACCAAAACTGCGGCCAGGATAATCAGTTTTCTCATTATGAAGGAATCTGTTCTGTCATGTAATCGGTGAACCAGTCAAGGTCCGCTTCGCTTATTCCGCCGCGCACCAGGAATCCCCGGATCTTTTCCTGAAGGGTTGATCCCGGAAAGGCTGGGGTAAGCAGTGTTTCAACCATCTGGCGGTAGCGGTAAACGCTGAGTTCGTTCTTGGGCCCGCGACGGCGGGGCGGGGTGGAGAGCCCGTATGAGAACGAGGTGAGTTCGTAATCTATGGAGAGTTCGTTTTCACCTACGCCGAGAGCGGCTTCCATGATGAATGCCAGGGTTCCTGTCCTGTCAGCACCGAAGATGCAGTGAAAGAACACGGGTTTCCCTTTTCGCAGTTCATCGATGGTCCACTTCACGGCCCTAATGTAGTCATCAGTATTCCAGAACTTGTCGTAATAATACTGGTTGGCGGTCTCAAAGCGGATATAGTCCACATCTTCTCCCAGGGGGGACTCCTTTATGTTTACGGCCTCCGTGGCGGTGCGCATGTCCAGATCTGCCAGGATTCCGATCTGCCTCATCTCCTTGATGCCTGTGGATGAGATGCGGCAGAACCGCTCATCGTAATCCTGGTGATAACCGTTCATCTCCCCGCCTCTGAAAAGCAGGCCGTATTTGAGTCGCCGTACGCCATCGGCGAGTGGGATTCCACCGAGGTCGCGGACGTTGCAGATATTGTCTATCTTTATGAATCGCGTCCTGCCTTCAGTTGAAAAACTCCCGGAATTCAACTCCCTGGTACTGCCATCAGAAAGGGTTATCGTGGTTTTCCAGTGATAATTCTTCCCGGGAACTAGATTGTAAATATCGTAGGATTCCGCCCTGGCCGAGACCAGCCATGAAAGACTCTCCGAGAAGTCTTCTTTCTCCGAAACATACACCCTTTGCGAAACGGCATCCCTGTCCCATGTCCACGTTACGGTAACAGGGGTGGGGCGGTCTTTCCGGTAGGAGGTAGGAATCTGGTAATACTCATCTATGCGGGAATAGCTGTAATCTCCGTCCCTGTACGGGAACAGTTCCAGCATGTCAAGATATGATTGTACTACGGGATTTTCAAGATTGATAATCGGATCTCTTTCCGGTCCCGGTTCCGGCTGCGGGCTGTCAGGCGTGTGCTTGTTACAGGAAACAGCCGCCAGAATTGTGGCGGCTGTCAAAAAAGCTATGGCCCGCAGGCTTCTCATGCTAGTAGAGCCAGTCCTTTGGACGTTTCTTCAGGTTGGGGTTCTTCACAATTTCCTTGAGCGGGGCGCTGAGAGGCCACATCCCATCCCGGTAGTAATAACCGGATTTCCATCCTCCCTGTCTCCAGCAGGATTGAGGAGAGGTCGTATCCGCGCCGTCGAACTTCTTGTCCTTGAAGGTACCCCAGCGGATTTCATTGAAGAAGTCCTTGCCTTCCAGGCACAGCTCTATGCGGGATTCGTAGCGAATCTCTTCAAGCACCTTTGCGGGGTCCGTGGAAGTGAATGCCGGCATTCCGGCACGGCTGCGGATTTCGTTCAGCAGGGTCCTGGCTCCTTCAACATCATCGGAACCGACTAGGGCTTCCGCCCACATGAGCTGTATCTGCGTGTAGCGGAGCAGCGGCCAGTCGGTGCCGTCAACCCTTCTGTTGACCGTGATACCGTCTGTAATCAGGTATTTGTACCATGCATACACCATGTTGGATGAAAACTCCATCCACAGGTCTGAATCATCGACGTCATCCTGGCGCTTGAAGCGGGGCCACCTCATCTGGAAGTCGATAGGATTGACAAGGAACTCATTGTGCATCTTGTACTTCTTGTAGGGCGTCACCACTGCCTTGTTCAGGCGGGGATCCCTGGTATCGTATGCTGTGCGAAGACGGGCTTCGTTGCCGTGGTCGAGATAATACTGATCCCATTTGGCCTGTCCGACACGGCTGATCACCTTCGTGCGCTGCCCGGAAAGGGTAATAGCCTTTTCGCTGGCATTTGAGCCAAGGGCTTCAAACTCTGCCGCGAAAGTGTCCAGACTGTCCCTGCAGAAGAATACCTCGCGCTCTCCAGGCTGGAGATTGTTCCAATCCGGGAAGACCTGGGCCCAGTCGAATTTGCTTCCGTCCGCCCATTCGAAATCGTCCACAA
>ONFK01000191.1 GCA_900317065.1 uncultured Bacteroidales bacterium | reverse complement strand
AGGCAACCGGGAAGGTCGTGGAGCGTGAGTCCAAGAACCCGAAAATCCCCACCGGCGACATCGAAATCAAAGTCGAGAGTATCAATATCCTCAACAAGAGCCTCACCCCTCCCTTCACCATCGAAGACCAGAGCGACGGCGGCGAGGACCTGCGCGCAAAATACCGCTATCTCGACCTCAGGCGCAATCCTTTGAAGAAGGCCCTGGAGCTTCGGCACAGGATCGCGCACGAGGTCCGCAACTATCTGGATTCCAAAGGATTCCTCGAGATAGAAACCCCTTATCTCATCAAATCCACTCCCGAAGGAGCCCGCGACTTTGTGGTGCCTTCCCGCATGAATCCCGGGCAGTTCTACGCCCTTCCGCAGAGCCCCCAGACCTTCAAGCAGCTGCTGATGGTGGCAGGTTACGACCGCTACTTCCAGATCGTGCGCTGCTTCCGCGATGAGGACCTCCGCGCCGACCGTCAGCCCGAATTCACCCAGATCGACTGCGAGATGAGCTTCGTGGAGCAGGAAGACGTGCTGAACATGTTCGAAGGCATGATGCGCACCCTCTTCAAGAACGTGCTGGACGTCGACATCCCCAACCCCATGCCCCGCATGCGCTGGTACGACGCCATGGACAAATACGGCTCCGACAAGCCGGACGTGCGCTTCGGCATGACCATCCACGAAATCACCTCCGATGTGCAGGGTCACGGATTCGGAGTGTTCGACAGCGTGCCTTATGTGGGTGCCATCGCAGTCCCCGGCGCAGCCGCCTACACCCGCAAGCAGATTGACGAGCTCACCGAGTGGGTAAAGCGCCCGCAGGTAGGCGCCAAAGGCCTGGTTTACATAAAGTTGAACGAAGATGGAACCATCAAGAGTTCGGTCGACAAATTCTATTCCGAGGAAGATCTGCGCAAGGTGGCAGCGTCCGTCGAAGCAAGCACCGGCGACCTGATCCTCGTCCTCTGCGGCGAAAAGCGCAAGACCCAGACCCAGCTCGGCGTCCTGCGTGTGGAGATGGGTAACCGCCTGGGGCTTCGCGACCCTCACGTGTTCGCACCCCTGTGGATTGTGGACTTCCCTCTGCTCGAATGGAGCGAGGAGGACGGCCGCTTCTATGCGATGCACCATCCCTTCACCGCCCCGAAACCCGAGCATCTAGACTGGTTCTACTCCGACAAGAAGGAGGACCTCGAGCGCGTCTGCGCAAACGCCTACGACTTCGTGCTTAACGGCACCGAGCTCGGCGGCGGTTCCATCCGTATCCACGAGGCATCCGTGCAGGAGCGCATGTTCCAGGTGCTGGGCATAGGCAAGGAAGAAGCCGAGTACAAGTTCGGATTCATCATCAACGCCTTCAAGTTCGGAGCTCCCCCTCACGGAGGTCTCGCCTTCGGTTTCGACCGCACCTGCGCCCTCTTCGGCGGGCAGGAGACCATCCGCGACTACATCGCATTCCCGAAGAACAATCAGGGCCGCGATGTGATGATCGACGCTCCTTCGCAGATCGACGCCGTGCAGATGGACGAACTCTGCCTGGCCTCAACCGTGAAAGAAGATGCTTAAGGTCCCCTTCGGCAGAATGAGCGAGCCGCAGCGGCTGGACTGCCTCAACTGGCCGGCGGAATGGCCCTACAAGCCCACGGTCGAGTTCAGTATCGGCTACGACGATTCCGGCATACGTCTGGACTACAGCGTCGACGAGCAGACCATTCGCGCCCTGCAGGGCACTCCCGGCGGGGAGGTCTACGAAGATTCCTGCGTGGAGTTCTTCTTCCAGCCCCTGACGGACGATCCCCACTACTACAACTTCGAGTGGAATGCCATCGGCAATCTCTGCCTGAGTTGGAGAACCGGGCGCTTCGATCCGGAACCAGCCCCCGCGGAGGTGATCAGTTCGGTGCAGGCCCTTTCATCCTGCGGCAGCGAGCCATTCGCCGAAAAGACCGCCGAAGGCCCCTGGTCGCTTCGCATTTTCATTCCGCTGGAAGCACTCTGGAAGAGCGCTCTGCCCTTGAAGGACGGCAAGCCCTGCCTGAGTGGCCTGCGTGCCCTGGCGAACTTCTACAAGTGCGGCGACGGCCTCACCGTTCCGCATTTCGTGACCTGGGCTCCGATATCCACGGAGAAGCCGGACTACCACCGGCCGGAGTTCTTTGCGGATTTGCAGTTTGTTCCCGAAAATGACTGATTTTCGGAACAAATGCCTGAAAAATTGAACTTTGTTCCGAAAAACAAGGAAAAACGGGAACAAATATGAAGAGGATAGAAAACTACGACCTGTCGAACCACAACACCTTCGGAATGAAGGTGAAGTGTGCCCTGTACATCGAGTATGAGTCGGTGAGCGAACTTATGTCGCTGGACCTCAAGGCCCTGCCTCAGCCGGTATTCCATATAGGCGCAGGCAGCAACCTGCTGTTCAAAGGGGACTTCCCCGGCACCGTGCTGCACTCCGGCATCAAGTTCATCAAGTATGTGGACATGGGCCTCGACGAAGTGCTGCTGACAGTCGGCTCGGGCGTGGTTTTCGACGATTTCATCGCCAATGTGGCGGGAAACGGCCTTTGGGGGCCGGAGAATCTTTCCCTGATTCCGGGAGAAGTGGGAGCCGCCGCAGTACAGAACATAGGCGCGTACGGGGTGGAAGCCAAGGATATCATTTCCGGAGTCGTCTGCCTCGACACCAATGACTGGAGCAAGACCGTTTTCAAGGTAGGCGAATGCGGCTACGGCTATCGCGATTCGCGTTTCAAGCACGAGCGCGGGCGCTACATCATCACCAGCGTTCTGTTCAAGGTTACGCGCAAGTACAGTCCGAAGCTGGATTACGGCGGAGTGAGGACGGCGCTGGAAGGCAAGGATCTCCAGGCGCTTACGCCGATGGACGTGCGCAACGCCATCATCGGCATACGGAATGCCAAACTCCCCGATCCCGCCGTGCTCGGCAGTGCGGGTTCCTTTTTCAAGAATCCTGTCATCTCGCGGGAGCAATTCGAGCGGATTCTCAATGCGGAATGTCCTCCATCCGCGCCGGGCAAAGGGCCGGTTCCGTGCCCCGAAAAAGGTGGCCCGGATACCGGCATTGCCCGTCCGCAGAACGCCCACGCAGACATTCCGCACTATGACCTGCCGGACGGAACCGTCAAGGTGCCGGCGGCGTGGCTGATCGACCGCTGCGGATTCCGGGGCAAGACTCTCGGAGGCGCGCAGGTGTATGAGAAGCAGCCCCTGGTGATAGTGAACGCCAGCGGCAGCGCCTCCCCTGAAGACGTCCTGGCACTTGAAAATCAAATAATTGCAAAAGTCAAAGAAAAATACGATATTGACCTCCATCCGGAAGTAGACCACATATAATATGGGAACATTCATAATCGAAGGCGGGCATCGCCTCAGCGGAGCCATCACTCCCCAAGGTGCCAAGAACGAAGCTTTGCAGATACTCAGCGCCGTGCTTCTTACCGACAAGCCAATGCGCGTCAGCAACGTACCTGAAATCCTCGACATAAAGAACCTCATCGGCCTCCTGCAGGACATGGGCGTGAAGGTTACCCGCCACGAGAAGGGGGAATACACCTTCCAGGCGGACAATATCGACCGCAGCTATGTCGAGAGCGCGGAGTTCGTCAAGAAGTGCGCTTCGCTCCGCGGTTCGGTAATGATATCCGGCCCTATGCTCAGCCGTTTCGGGGAGACCTATTTCCCCAAGCCGGGGGGGGATAAGATCGGCCGCCGCCGCGTGGATACCCATATCGAGGGCTTCGTGAAGCTGGGCGCATCCTACGAATACGACAAGGACCGCCGCGCCTATCATCTCCAGGCACCCAATGGCCTGAAGGGCTCATATATGCT
>ONFK01000144.1 GCA_900317065.1 uncultured Bacteroidales bacterium | reverse complement strand
GCCGGACAACTATTTCGTGCTGTACAACGGCCTGAGCTGGCAGTCATATAAACTTACCAACTGGTATTCGGGTTATTTCTTCTTCGACGACGGTCTTTCGCACAACCTGAGCTACACGCTCAGCCTGACGCGCAATTCCACGGACCAGCAGATTTATCCCCGTATGGGTTCCGACTTCTCGTTCAGCGTCCAGCTGACACCTCCGTACTCCCTGTTCCGCAAGCACAGTTTCGATGCCCACGGCAACAGGATCGCCGTCGACAACTGGCGCGATATCGATTACAGCACCTGGACTTCCGACCAGCGTTTCCGCTGGATCGAGTATCACAAGTGGAAATTCAACGCGGCCAGCTACACCAAACTCGTGGGCGACCTCGTCCTGATGACCAGGGCGCAGTTCGGATACCTTGGACGTTACAACAAGAATTGGGGCTATTCACCGTTCGAGGGCTTCCTGGTCGGCGGAGACGGCATGTCGGGATACAGCACCTACGGCTCCGACATCATTCCTCTGCGCGGTTATGAGAACTACTCCCTGACGCCGTATTCCCAGACGAATTACAACTCCAACGGCTACGCTTACGCCGGAAATGTTTACGACAAATTTACCGTGGAACTCCGTTATCCTGTCATCCTGCAGCCTTCCAGCACCATTTTCGCACTGGCATTCCTCGAGGGAGGAAACTGCTGGGATTCGATTGAAAAATTCAATCCGTTCCAGATCAAACGCAGCGCCGGAGTGGGTGCGCGCATCTTCTTACCGATGGTGGGTCTGCTCGGCATCGACTGGGGTTACGGTTTCGACGACGCACAGAATGGCGGCAGCCAGTTCCACTTTATCATAGGACAACAATTTTAATTAAGATTAGATATGAAAAAGATTCTTTTGATTGCAGCGGTTTCGCTCATCGGTGTGGCAGCTTCGGCTCAGAAGTTCGCTCATGTGAATTTCCAGGAACTCGTACAGCTCATGCCCGAGTCCGATCAGGCACGTGCCGTGATTCAGGAGTCGCAGAAGAATGCACAGGAATCCTATCAGGAGATGATGAACGAATTCCAGGACAAGTATGCCAAGTATCAGCAGAATGTCAACTCCTATACTCCTGCCACCCGCAAGACCAAGGAAGATGAGCTTACCCAGATCCAGCAGCGCATCCAGGAGTTCAGCCAGAACGTGGAGCAGGAACTTCAGGAGCAGCAGCAGAAGCTGATGGAGCCAATCTACAAGAAGGCCCAGGAGAAGATGCAGGAGATTGCCAAGGCCGGCGGATACATCTATGTGTTCGACCGCGGATCCATTCTCTACATCGACGAGGCGCAGAGCACCGACATTACGGCTGAATGCCGCAAAGCCCTCGGAATTCCCGAAAACAGGACTCTCGAGAGTCTCCAGGCCGAGCTCGCAGCCCAGGCCAAGGCTACTGCAAACGCCCAGTAAGATTCCATGCTTGTATTAAAACTATAACCATTACATAAAAGTCAATAATGCAACACAAGGTAATTGATGCCAAGGATGTTGTGATTAGGTTTGCAGGAGATTCCGGTGACGGTATGCAGCTCACCGGGTCTCTTTTTGCAGATATGTCCGCAATCTACGGCAATCAGCTTTCTACATTCCCGGATTATCCCGCGGAGATACGCGCTCCCCAGGGCACCGTATCCGGGGTTTCCGGCTTCCAGGTACATATCGGCAGCAGCGACGTGAACACCCCGGGCGATTTCTGCGACCTGCTCGTGGCGATGAACCCCGCAGCCCTTATGGCGAACGCGAAATGGTGCAAGCGCACCGCAATGATTCTGGTCGATTCCAATGCTTTCGACGAACCCGGCCTGCGCAAGGCAGGCTTCAGGACGGACAATCCTTTCGAGGAACTCGGCGTCGAGGACAGAGTGCTCATAGTTGCACCTATCACCGAACTTACCGAACTCAGTCTCAAGGACAGCGGCATGGATATCAAGGCTATACGGAAGTGCAAGAACATGTTCACTCTCGGTATGGCCTGTTTCATTTATGACCGGCCTTTGGACTACATCTACGCTTACCTCGAGAAAAAGTTCGCGAAAAAGCACCCGGAGGTTATCGAGCCCAACAAGAAGGTCTTGAAGGACGGTTTCAACTATGCATCCAACATGCAGATGATAGCCAACACCTATCATGTTGAACCTTCTCATCCCAAGAAGGGGAAATACCGCAACATAACCGGCAATCAGGCTACCGCGTGGGGTCTTCTGGCTGCCTCCGAAAAGAGCGGTCTGCCCCTCTTCTGCGGCTCTTATCCCATCACGCCGGCCACCAATATCCTTGAGGAACTCGCAATCCACAAGAGCCTGGGCGCCAAGACCTTGCAGGCCGAAGACGAGATAGCCGGCATCTGCACTGCCATCGGAGCGTCCTATGCGGGCAATCTCGCGGTCACCACGACTTCCGGCCCCGGACTTTCGCTGAAGAGCGAAGCCCTGGGACTCGCCGTAATGGCCGAACTCCCTCTAGTGGTTGTGGATGTGCAGCGTGCAGGCCCTTCTACCGGCATCCCTACCAAGACCGAACAGACCGACCTCAATCAGGCTCTCTACGGCAGGAACGGAGAATGCCCCGTCCCCGTGGTCGCCGCCCATTCCCCGTCGAACTGCTTCGACACCGCATTCAACGCCGCGAAGATCGCACTCGAGCATATGACTCCGGTGCTGATGCTCTCCGAAGGCTTCCTCGGCAACGGCAGCGAGCCCTGGCTGATTCCTTCCATGAAGGATTATCCCGCCATCAAGCCCCCGTTTGCGACCAGTCTCCCCGAAGACGGCAAGTTCAAGCCTTTCGAGCGCGATCCTGAAACATTGGTGCGCAAGTGGGCCATCCCCGGCCAGAAGGGCTTCGAGCACCGCGTCGGCGGGCTTGAGAAGAACCACAACGGCGTGCTTGCCTCGGATCCCGCGACCCATGCCATGATGGTCGCCGAGCGTGAGGCGAAGGTGCAGAAGATTGCCGATTTCATCCCCGAACTCGAACTGGACGGCCCTGCCAAGGGCAAGCTCCTGGTAGTCGGCTGGGGAGGAACGTACGGACACATCCTTTCCGCTGTCAACGAAGTCCGTGCATCGGGCATCGAGCTGTCCCGCGCTCACTTCGACTATATTTATCCCGTTCCCCGCAATACGGGCGCGGTCCTGTCGGGATTCGACAAGGTGCTGGTGTGCGAACTCAACAACGGGCAGTTCGCGAATTACCTGCTCGGGCTATTCCCCGATACGAAGATCATCAAGTTTGGCAAGGTCCAGGGCCAGCCGTTCCTCGTGAGCGAGCTCGTGGACGCAATAAAGGAGGCTCTCTGATATGGCAACACTCTCTTTCAAGGATTTCAAGTCGGACCAGGAAGTACGCTGGTGTCCCGGGTGCGGCGACCACGCCGTGCTGGCAGCTTTGCAGAGGGCTCTGCCGAAGGTGAGCTCCGCCCTGAACTACGAAAAGGAACGTTATGTGGTCGTGTCCGGAATCGGATGCTCGTCCCGTCTTCCTTATTATATGGATACCTACGGATTCCACAGCATCCACGGCCGTGCCACAGCAATCTCCACCGGCATCAAGGTGGCGAATCCCTGGCTTACCGTATGGCAGGCCTGCGGCGACGGCGACGCCCTGGCGATCGGAGGAAATCACTTCATCCACGCCATCAGGCGCAACATAGACATCAACATAATCCTCTTCAACAATCAGATTTACGGCCTCACCAAGGGGCAGTACTCTCCGACCTCCAAGTTCGGTGCAATCACCAAGACCTCTCCCTACGGCACGGTGGAGCATCCCTTCAACCCCGGAAGCCTTGTGCTCGGAGCGAAGGGCACTTTCTTCGCGCGCAGCCTGGACGTGGAGCTCAAGCTCAACGAGGAGATCATGACCGCAGCCGCCCTGCACGACGGCGCATCCGTCATGGAAATGCTCACCAACTGCGTGATTTTCAATGACGGAGCGCATCGGGACATTTCCGACGCCGCCACCCGTGCCGACCGCACCATAATCCTCCGCCACGGCGAAAAGATGATTTTCGGCAAGAACCGCGACAAGGGGCTTGTGCTCGACGGACTCGGACTCAAGGTGGTCACCATCGGAGAAGACGGATATACCGAGGACGACATCCTGGTGCATGACGCCCACTGCGAGAATGCCGGCATCCACATGATGCTTGCAAATATGAAGTATCCAGATTTCCCCGTGGCCCTCGGCGTCATCCGCGACGTCAAGGACGTGACCTACGACGACGGAGTGCGCGACCAGGTGAAGGAGGTAATGCAGAAGTCAAAGATACACTGCGTGGACGACCTGCTCAACAGCGGTTCCACGTGGGAAGTGAAATAACCCAACCCTATTTTAATAACACAAAATGAAAACGTCAGAAATAATGGCGATGCTCCAGGCCAAACATCCTGGAGAAAACGAGTATCTTCAGGCAGTGCAGGAAGTGCTCGAAAGTATTGAAGAAGTTTACAATCAGCATCCCGAATTCGAGAAGGCGAAGATCGTGGAGAGGATGGTCGAGCCCGACCGCATCTTCACTTTCCGTGTCACCTGGATCGACGACAAAGGCGAAGTGCAGACGAACCTCGGCTACCGCGTGCAGTTCAACAGCGCGATCGGCCCCTACAAGGGAGGCCTCCGCTTCCACAAGGCTGTCACTCCTTCCATGCTCAAGTTCCTGGGTTTCGAACAGACTTTCAAGAACGCCCTCACGACCCTCCCCATGGGTGGAGCCAAGGGCGGATCCGATTTTGATCCCGTAGGCAAGAGCGACGCCGAAATCATGCGTTTCTGCCAGGCGTTCATGCTAGAACTCTGGCGCTGCATCGGCCCCGACCAGGACATCCCTGCCGGCGATGTGGGCGTAGGCGGCCGCGAAATCGGTTTCCTGAACGGAATGTACCAGAAACTCGCACGCGAGTATCATACCGGAGTGCTTACCGGAAAGGGTATGACCTGGGGTGGATCCATCCTGCGTCCCGAAGCCACCGGATTCGGCGCTCTCTACTTCACCCAGCACCTTCTCC